>JAZNWM010000267.1:0-8521 GCA_045593345.1 Eubacteriales bacterium | reverse complement strand
GCGATCTTCTGACCGGGACGGGCATAAAGGGATATATTCTTAAGCACGATTTTATCGGGATCATAGCCGAAGCTGACGTTCTCCATAATAACGTGTCCCTTAATAGGCTCGTCAATGGCATCCTCAACGTCGGGAGCCTCGGGTGACTCGTCCATAACGTTAAAGACGCGTTCTGCACCCGCAAGGGCTGCGAAGAGAGTAGATACCTGCTGAGAAAGCTGGCTTATGGGCATAGAGAACTGCTTCGAGTAGTTGGCAAATACGGTAAGTGCACCCGGAGTAAAGCCCCTGGTGACTACGAGAATACCGCCAACGCCGAGAGTGACTGCATAGGAGATAAGGCTGATATTATGCATAATCGGGCCTGTAACACCGCCCCAGAACTGTGCCTTCTCCTGCTTATCACGAAGATCCTCGTTAAGAAGGCTCATCTCGTCGATACACTCGTCCTCGTGATTGAATACCTTGATCACCTTCTGGCCGCTGATGGTCTCCTCAATATATCCGTTTACCGCACCGAGAGCCGACTGCTGTGCACTGTAATATTTAGAGGAGTTCTTCGCGATAGTACCCGCCGCCATAAGAAGAAGCGGAAGGAACAGGACGGTGATTAGGGTGAGCCAGATGCTGGTGGTAAGCATAAAGATAAAGGTGCCTGCAAGCGAAATAACGCCGCTGACGATGGAGGTCAGAGAGTTGTTAAGCATAACGTCGATGTTATCAACGTCGTTGGTAAATCGGCTCATTATCTCGCCTGTAGGATGAGAGTCGAAATATCTGACGGGCAGACGCTGGAGAGCACGGAAGAGATCGTCCCTGATGGCCTGGATGGAATTCTGGGACACCGAGAGCATAAGCCTGCCCTGGATATAGCTGCCAAAGGCGGATATGCTGTATACCGTGCCGAGAATTATAAGGGCGGCAAGAACGTAGACGGTTACCTCCGCCGCGGTATTGACCATAAGAGATGAGATAAAGGGCGTGGATGCAAAGGCCTCGATAATCTTATCCGCGGCTATCTCAAGCACGCTGGGCTCAAGGACTGCCTCGGGATTTACCGCAAGGGTGATGCGGTTAATGATAGGTGCGATAAGGTAGCCTGCACAAAGCGAGCTTACCGTAGTGAGAAGCATACAAAGGAAGACGAAGAAGAGACGAAGCTTGTATTTTCCCACGTAGGAAAGAATACGGCTGACGGTTTTGCCCATATTCTTGGGCTTGCCCTTCCCCTTCACGCCGTGCTTGTTACCCGGGCCTCCGCCACGAAGAGATACGCCGTGAGAGACGCTGTTATATTGCTTTTTGAGCTCATCAAGATTTCTTGCCATATATTACGCCTCCTTTCTATCCATCTGCGAGTAGTAGATCTCGCTGTATTCCTCGTTAGACTGAAGC
Source organism: Eubacteriales bacterium (assembly GCA_045593345.1). Taxonomy (GTDB): domain Bacteria; phylum Bacillota; class Clostridia; order Oscillospirales; family CAG-272; genus UBA1740. The sequence goes on along the minus strand of JAZNWM010000267.1, from coordinate 7,126 downwards.
AGCTGCTCGTGAGTGCCTACACCCGTAATACGTCCGTCGTTAAGGACTATGATGCTGTCGGCATCCTTTACCGAGCTGATACGCTGGGCAATAATGATCTTAGTGCAATCGGGAAGATCTGTAGCAAACGCCTGACGGATCTGTGCCTCGGTTGCGGTGTCCACCGCACTGGTGGAGTCGTCGAGAATAAGAATTTTAGGCTTCTTAAGCAGTGCTCTTGCGATACACAGCCTCTGCTTCTGACCGCCCGAAAGATTCGAGCCACCCTTATCAAGTGCGGTATCATAACCGTCGGAGAAGGTGGAAACGAACTTATGTGCGGCAGAATGCTCGGCCGCCCTGATCATCTCGGCGTCGGTAGCGTCGGCATCGCCCCAGCGGAGATTATAGCCGATAGAGCCCGAGAAGAGAAGATTCTTCTGCAGAACCATACCGATGCCGTCACGAAGATGCTCCAGCGAATATTCCTTAACGTTAATACCGTCCACAAGCACCTCGCCCGAGTCCACGTCATAAAGTCTCGGTATCATAGACACGAGGGTGGTCTTGCCACAGCCGGTAGAGCCGATTATTCCAACGGTAGCCCCCGCGGGAATGTGGAGGTTGATATTATCAAGAACCGCCTCCTCACTATTCTTATAATAGCGGAAGCAAACGTTCTTAAACTCTATCTCGCCACGAGCGATTTTGTTTTCTGCCGAGGAATTTGTATCGTTTATATCGATTTTCTCATCAAGCACCTCACAAATTCTGTTAGCAGATGCGATGGCACGGGAGGCGAACATAAAGAGCATTGACACCATCATAAGCGAGGAGAGTATCTGGGTGGTGTAGGTAATAAATGCCGAAAGATCGCCTACGAGCATATCGCCGCCAAGAACGATATTATGTCCCGACCAGATGACCGCAATAACGGTGATATACATAAAGATATTCATAATGGGACCTGCCCAGATGAGAACCTTAACGGCGTTCATACCGCTGTTTTTAAGATCCGCATTATCCTCGGAGAACTTATCGATCTCATAGTCCTCACGAACGAAGGACTTTACAACTCTGACGTTGGTAACGTTCTCGCGAACGGTGGAATTAAGCTTATCAACCTTACGCTGCAGCTTCTCAAATCTGGGGAAGCCGATCCTGATAAGGAGGCCGAGAACAACCAGCATTATAGGCATCGTTACCGCGAGGATAACCGACAGACTGGGCTTCAGGCTGACCGCCATAATGATACCGCCGATAAGCATACCCGGAGAACGAAGAGCCATTCTGAGAAGCATATTAACGAAGTTCTGCATCTGGGTTACGTCGTTGGTCATTCTGGTGACAAGCGAGCTTGCGGAAAACTTATCAATATTCGCGAAGGAATACTGCTACACCTTGTCGTACATATTCCGTCTCATATCTGGAGCGAAATTAACCGATGCCTTGGCACCGAAGTATGCACCCGCAACACCCGCCGTCATCATAATAAGGACGATGGCAATAAGCTTCACCGCCACGCCGATGCTGTCGCCTACCGTAAGGACGTTGTCGTTCGCCTTATTAATAAGCTCGGCAAGGAGAAGGGGCATAAACATCTCGCCTATTACCTCCACTATCATACCTACCGGGCCGAGAATAAAGGAGGTAAGATAGGGCTTTACGTATTTAAACCATCTTTTCATTGGTCATCCTTCCTTTCATACTGCTTCTTAATGTTTGCCTGCAATTTCCCGAGGCAGGAAATATATGACAGAAGCTCTGATTCCGAAAATCCCTCGAACATCGAGCTGTCCGACTGGCAGAACAGCTTATAGGATTTTCTGACCAGCTCTCTTCCCTTCTCGGTAATACGAAGCTCCATATATCTGTTATCCTGACCGAGCGTACGCTCTACGTAGCCATCGGCTTCCAGCTTCTTGATAGCACCCGTCACCGCAGCAGGCGTCACGTCAAGGCGATTTGCCAGCTCCTTCTGCGAGGGGAGCTTATCCTGTCCTGCCAGCTGCATAAGTATCATATGCTGGGTTCTGTGAATCCCAAGACTGCTGACACGGGAATCAATAAGAGCCTTGTGCATACGGCTCGTCTTTAGCATCATACAGACGGCCTCTGAAACCTTTGATTCCATCATTATCCTCCTATTTACCACTAAATAATTAACTACTTAACTATTATACACCATTCACAAGAAAAGTCAAGAGCTTTTGGTTATTTTAACAAAAAATACATACTTTATTTTTATACTTGAATTTTCTTTTATAAGGTGATAAAATATAGCTATGAAAGTGAGGATAGCTTTATGTTCAACACCACTCTTTGTTATATAGAAAAGGACGGTGCATATCTTATGATACACCGTATCAAGAAGAAAAATGATATGAATAAGGACAAATGGCTGGGCGTCGGCGGCAAGCTTGAGGAGGGCGAGAGCCCCTTCGACTGTGCGAGGCGGGAGATACGGGAGGAGACCGGACTTACCGTAGGCAAGCTTCGCTATCACGGAATAATTACCTTCGTATCCGATCTTTACGGAACCGAGTATATGCACCTGTTCTCTGCCACCGAATACGAGGGCGAGATTGACTACGACTGCGATGAGGGACGGCTCGAGTGGGTGAAGAAGGAGGAGATTCCTGCCCTGCCAATCTGGGAGGGGGACAAGATCTTCTTCAAGCTTATGGAAAGTGAGGAAAGGTTTTTCTCGCTTACCCTTCGTTACGAGGGAGACAGGCTTGCTTCTCACACGCTGGAGTTTTAGCATAATAAAAACGGAAAACACAATGATGTTTTCCGTTTTTATTTTCAGTTTTTTAACAGCCTGATTCTTTCCTTATAATCGGGAAGCACGCTTGCAACTACCTTATAAAAGGCGGGCGAATGATTCATCTCAACCAGGTGGGCAAGCTCGTGAACGACAACGTAATCAATAGCCTCCTCGGGATAAAGCATAAGGCGATATGAGAAGGCGAGATTACCCTTTGACGAGCAGGAGCCAAATCTGGTCTTGGCACTTGTAATAGTAATTCTGCCATACTTTAAACCCATAATATTTGCAAAATACTCTACCTTGCGTGGAAGCAGCTCCTTCGCCCGTTTTTTCAGCCCGGCAATTCGTTCCTCGGTAAGAGGGCCCTGCCTTTTGCTGATTTCCTCCTGCCGCACAAGGTGCTTCATTATCCAGTCAAGGTGTGAATTGACCACACTGTCTATTCTGGCATCAGAGGTGCCGTATGGTGCCTTTACGGTTACCCTGCCGTCCTTGACGCCGATGGATATGGTTTTCCTCTTTGAAAAGACTACCCTGTATTCCATAAAGCACCTCCCGATGAATAATAAATACATTGTATCACAAGAAAACCGAAAAGTAAAGAAAATTATTCATCGTGAAGATAACAATTTGAATTAAACTGCTTTTTTCCCCTGCTTCGTCCAACGAACACGCCGTCGGGCAAGGCGTACTGAAAATACGGAAGAGCGTAGTCAATGGGGCGGTCGGTGTATCCACCTATATTCCTATATACAAATTCGGCGTCGGTGACGTATATTTCCTTCGGGAATGAGCGGTCAGGGACGGAAATCAGCGATATATCAACAAGATTTTCCGAGGGGCAGTCAGGACAGGCAATAGCCTTTGTAACCGAGTCGTATTTACATAGAATATGCCTCGTGCACTCCTCGCTCGGTGAATTGTCCTGGGTAAAGTAGCCGTATTCCTCCCTGTTTCCTCTCGGATCGTAAAGACATCTGTCTTTATAGAGGCCGCCAGAATCCCTGCAATATGGTAGACGGTAAAGGCCGTCGGTAGAAAACTGCTTTACATCCCCCCCTGACAGAATGGGGCTATGAATAAGAGTCATAACCTCGTCCCAAATTTCAAGATGACTCTTGGATAGTCCCAAGACAGCCCTGCTGCCACCGTCGTATCCGCACCAGATTCCCGCGGTATAATATGGAGTGTAGCCGATAAAGCTCTTGTCAAGGCTGCCGCCTGAGGTTCCCGTTTTGCCTGCGGTATTTACATAATTTTTCAGAGTGAGCCTTGATGCAGTTCCATCCTCGGTGACGGTCATAAGCAGCTGATTCATTATCCTGGCGGTGGTACTTTTGAATATCCGCTTCTCCTCCTGCTTCTTATCTATGATAAGACTGCCGTTATAGTCGAGAAGCCTGATATAACTTACCGCCTCACGCCACATACCGTCGCCCGCAAGGGTGCTGTAGCTCTCGGTAAGCCTGCGGAGTGATACGCCACGACCAAGCTGGCCAAGTCCCATAGGTGCTACTGCTATATCGGAAAGGCCCCCCTCCCTCTCTATCAGCGTATCGAAGTGAAAATCATCCCGCAGCGAGCGGAAGATCCTCTCGGGTGTTCTGATATTGCAGAGCATTACTGCAACGGTATTCTTTGAATTCTTTATAGCATCCTTTACAGTAGTGAGTCCGTCGTAGACGTCTGGTGAATTTCTCGGGTATTCGCGGTATTCACCGTTATTTTCAATAAAGCTGACGGGTACGTCGTCAAATACTGTAGCCCAATTTATGCTGCCATCATCTATCAGAGGGGCATAAAGAGCGATAGGCTTCAGCGTTGAGCCGGGGATATGCGGCACAAGTGCGTGGTTTAAAAGCCGGTTTCCGCTCTTTCTTCCTACCCTGCCAACTATTCCAACAAGATAACCGCTCTCTGAGTCGGTGACTGCCATAGCGTAGTTCAGCCCATCCTTTATTTCTGCAGGAAAATTGTCGGTGTTCTCAAAATACCCCTCAAGTATTTCCTGCACCGCGGGGTTCATAGTGGTATACACCTTATAGCCGCCGCCCAGCAGCATCATTCTGGCGGCAGAGTGGGAGAGGTCGTATTTTGCCGCAAGATCAACCGTCACGTCATCTATTACCGTCTCTACAAACCAGGAGTCAAGCCTGTCCTCCCTGCTCTCCCTTTCTATGACCGAAAGAGGAGATGCCACCGCACGCTCGTACTCCGCGTCGCTTATGATACCGTCGGTGTGCATAACCGAGAGGACAACGTCACGCTTTCTCTTGCAAGCGTCTGGATTAATATATGGATTATAGGCGGTGGGGGCGTTGGTAATGCCGATCAGCATCGCCGCCTCCTCGGGCAAAAGCTCCTTCGGCTCCTTACCGAAATAGGCACGGGAGGCTGCTCCGACGCCGTAAATATTATCGCTCATCGGTATGACGTTCAGATACACCTCAAGTATTTCATCCTTCGTATACTTCCGCTCGATGTGAATGGCTCGGATGATCTCCTCAAGCTTTCGCCTGAGGCTGAGCTGATTATCGCCGCTGATATTCTTGATCACCTGCTGGGTAATCGTTGATGCACCGAAGACCTTATCTCTTCTGAATATATAGTTTGCTGCCGCCATCAGCGTACGCTTTATATCAATTCCGCTATGCTCGTAGAAGATCTTATCCTCTACGGATATGATTCCCGCCTTCAGATATTCACCTATCTCATCCGTGGAATAATATAGCTTTCTCATTCCGCCGCTTATCTCTATGGCAACAGGCCTGTATTCCTCGCCTTTCTCACCGCCATTATAGTAAAAGGTGGTGGACTGATAGCCCGCCGCACTCTCAAAAAGCCGCTCGTCAGCCTCAAAATTAATTCCTCTGTATACATAAATTACAAGCAGGCTGAAGGCTATTGCCACGAGAGACGATATTACAAAAATCAGTGTAGCCAGCCGTTTTATTCCTCTGTGTGATCCCCTCATAAAAATACTCCTTAAAAATAAAAAGCCCCGTATGACCTTTTAGTAATCTTGTCACACGGGGATTTTTTTATTTTGTATTTTTATTGGCAATTAAGGAAATCAATAGATTACGCGATTAAGGAACAGGCCGTCTGCAGGTGCGGTCATACCCGCACGGGATCTGTCGCGTGAGGATATGATATTAGGAATCTCCTCGGGAGAAATTCTGCCGAAGGCAACCTCGGAAAGCGTGCCCACGATAATGCGAACCATATTGTATAAGAAGCCGTCTGCAGAGATGCGGATCTCAATAAAATCGCCCGAACGCTCTACCGAGAGGGCATATATCTCGCGAACGGTGTCCGTGACATCCGAGCCCTCTGACATAAAGGCGGAGAAATCGTATCTGCCGATAAAATGCTTCGCCGCCTCTTTCATAAGCAAGATACCGCTGTCGCTAATGGGCCTTGATAAAAACCAGGCCCTGCCGTATTCAAAGGGATCGTAAATTGGTCTGTTGATGATGCGGTAGAGATACTCCTTCTCCCGAACGTCATAACGAGGGTGAAAGGCGTCGTCGCACTCCTCTGCATAAAACAGGGACAAATCCGCAGGCAGAAAGCGTGCAACCGCAATAGGAAGCTTGTCCGCGGGGATAGTTCCTCCCTCACACTCAACCGTCAGGCAAAACTCGTTTGCGTGGACGCCTGCATCGGTGCGGCTGCATCCCGTGACCCGACAAGGAAGGCCGAATGCCAAATTAAGTGCGGCGTTAAGCTCGCCCTGGACGGTACGAAGCCCCGGCTGTACCTGAAAGCCGTGAAAGGCGGTGCCAAGATATTTTATCTTTGCAAAATATTTCATAAAGCCACCTTATACCTTAAAGAAAAGAATGTCGTAAAGCATACCGAAGGAGGTGAAATTATAGGGAATGACGGTAAGACAGATAAGTCCGCCGAGAAGGAGCAGGAATACTCCCATAAAGACGAAATCAAGGCCGCGATACTCAAGCTTTACAAGCTTGGTTCTGTTCTTATCCCCTCTGTAGCAGCGACATTCCATAGCCGTGGCAAGCTCCTCTGCCCTCTTGAACGAGGAAACGAAGAGAGGCACAAGAAGAGGAATAAGTGCCTTGGCACGCTGGGCAAGGCTGCCCGTAGTAAAATCGGCACCGCGTGACTTCTGTGCATTCATAATCTTCTCGGTCTCCTCCACAAGCGTGGGAATAAACCTGAGTGCAATAGACATCATCATCGCGAAGGTATGAACGGGCAGCTTTACTACCTTGAGAGGTGAAAGAAGCGACTCAAGACCGTCGGTCAGCGAAATGGGAGAGGTGGTATAGGTCAGAAGAATACTGCTGCCTACGATGAGAATAATGACTCTGAGAGCCATCATAACCGCCCTTGCAATGCCTTCGG
>JAZNWM010000266.1:0-1538 GCA_045593345.1 Eubacteriales bacterium | reverse complement strand
ACAGAACGACATGGCTACGATCCGACTTTATAACGCACAGATAGATTTCATAAGCTCGCTTGATCTCACACCCTATCTTGATAAGGCTATGTATACCGATCGGGTGTCGGTCAAGGAGGTTATTCCCAACGAAAAGAAAATCCCCTGCGGAGATGGCACGGCATTTCTCTTCGGCGACAGAATCGAGCTTGATATGGCTGACGGTAAAATGATATTCCCCTTCGATGAATGCTCTGCCGTCACCGTTCTCGGCCGCAACAAGCTTAATATTTATCACGGCGGAAAAATCTATCAGCTTAAGGGCGATAAGCGTTTATGTGCCCTTAAGTATGTAAACATATATCACAGACATAAAAACATTAGAAAAGGAGATGAAAATGCTAAATTTTTGGGACTCTGAAGTATGGAGCTGGATACTGCTCTTTGCCGTTTTGACAGGAAGCCTTTTAGTAGGCAATACGCTTAGAAGAAAAATTCCTCTTCTCAGAAACTCGCTTATTCCCACGTCGGTTATCGGCGGTGCGGTGCTGCTTATAGTTGCGGCAATATATAAGGCAATTACCGGAGAGATAATGTTTGATACCGCGATCTTCGGCGGCGAGGGAACAAAAAACCTTGAGATCATTACCTATCACGCCCTGGCACTCGGATTTATTGCCTCCTCGCTTAAATCCAGCGACAAGCCCGTGAACAAAAAGAGGCTTAACGAGATATTCAACACCGGTGTCACCACCGTATCCACCTATCTTATTCAGGGTGTGCTCGGCGTTGCGATCACCCTCATTGCAGGCTTCTTCATTACAGATTTCTTCACCGGTGCGGGCATCCTTCTTCCCTTCGGCTTCGGCCAGGGTACAGGCCAGGCACTTAACTACGGTATCAAGTACGAATCCAACGAGATAAATCCCTTCGTAGGCGGTAGTGATTTCGGTCTTACCATCGCGGCACTTGGCTTCGTTTCGGCGGCTATCGGCGGCGTTATTCATCTTAATATCAGAAAGGCCAGCGGCAAGCTTAAGAAATCCGACAGAACCGACGGCAGCGATTATCACGAGGCGGTTGACGCCCCCGGCGAGATTCCGATGCAGGAGAGCGTTGATAAGATGACCATCCAGATCTCACTTATCGTCGCTGCATACGTTATCGCTTACGTCATAATGTACGTTCTCGGCCTTCTTCTCCCCGGTATGAAGGCGACTATATACGGCTTCAACTTCCTTCTCGGCGTTATCGGTGCGGTTATTGTCAAGGGTGTTGTCGGCCTGCTTCGCAAGAGCGGTCTGATGAAGAGAAAGTATATAAACAACTTCCTTATGACACGTACCTCCAACTTCTTCTTCGACCTTATGGTCGTTGCAGGCGTTGCGGCAATCAGACTTGACGAGCTTGAGAGCTATTGGGGCGTTATTATAATACTTGGCGTTGTCGGTGCGTTCTCCACCTACGGCTATCTCAGAATCGTATGCAAAAAGCTCTTCCCTGAGTATGAGGAGGAGCAATTCCTTATGATGTACGGTATGCTTACGGGTACGGCGAGC
>JAZNWM010000265.1:0-1643 GCA_045593345.1 Eubacteriales bacterium | reverse complement strand
TCCAGTTAAGGAGTGACATAAGGGTCACACCCTGCTTCGGGCCGATCTGTACGTCAAATTTCTTATCTATCTCAACCGGTCTGCCAAGATAAACCGCACCGCCGACAGATCCGCACTCGTCAAAGTCAACGTTGGGGAAGGCACCGCCCGTCCACCATCTGTGGATAACGATGGCAGCACTGAAAATATCTACCGCAGGGGTAATGGTGTCAGGCTCTGCCGCACCCTCGTCCGAGCCGTAGAGAAGCACCTCGGGGCTATTATAACCGTAAGCACCGCCGATGCTGTCATATTCGGGAATCTCATCCTCACAGTATGACGTGTCAAAGTCGATAAGATAGGTCTTATATACGCCACCGCTCTCCTTAACGAGAACCTTCTTCTCATTCAGGCTGCCGTGAATAACGCCGCGACCGTGAATCAGGCAAATACGCTCCATAAAATCAAGGGCAAGGGCAACAAGCCTATCCGCAGGAAGGTCAGAGTAATCCTGATTGCCGGGAAGGCAGTCGGAAACAAGCTCCGTGACGATGACGAATACGTTGTCTGTATCCCAGAAGCACTCCTCCTCTATAACGATACGGTCCTTCGACGTTGATAATCCGCCCAGAAATCTCTTCAACTGCTTATGTCTGTTTACAGCAGCTACGACGTCCTTATGATAAACGTCATATACTCTTTTAGGAAGAGATTCATCGGGATAGCAGAGGTGCAGGTTTCTGGAGATTAAATACTCTTTACCGCCCTTTACGCCGATAATGTACTGATGGAGGCTTCCAGTCAAGGTCCATCTGATAAGACCGGTATCCGAATCAATAAATCTGGAATCTACCTCATATCCATAGTAATTCATCGTCAGTATCCTGCTCCTTTCAGATATTATCTTTTACTTAATTAATCCCATAAGCTTCATATTGTTTGCAGAAACTCTGTCGTTAACCTTCTGCTTGCCGTCAACCATAACGTCGTATACAAGCTTATAACGGTGCTCACCCGCAATTTCCACACGGGATACGCTGATAATATGAAGTCTTGACATATTGATCTTAACGTACTCGGTGCCGTGCTCGGGCCAGGGAGTATCGGCGATTATGTCATCGTGTACCTTATAGTGAGCGAGGCCCTGGGAGATAAGCCACTCGTAGCCCTTATCAATCTCAAGACCGTATTCCATAGTAATAAGGTATCTCTTGCGGAAGCCCTGAAGAACCTTGCGGATTCTTACGTATCCCTTACTTGCTATTACCGCGGGAGATTCGAACTCGATCTCGTGCTCGGGCCAGGGCTCCTCAAGAACGGCGTCAAGCCTCTTGGCATATCCTGCCGCAATAAGCTCATCAACCGAGAGATTATTTGCGGTGCCGTCCTTCATGGTGACTCTGTACTTATATCCCTTAAGGCCGCCCTCGCTGACCTTCTTGAAGGACTTGACTCCAAGGGCCTTGAGTCCGTCGATATCAAGGATCTCAATAAGAAGCGAATGTGCGTTCCAGGGGGTGGTATCAAAGGGCTTCGCGTCGCTGCCGGTATGGAATTCCTCGGGAACAGCCAGCTCGTCCTTCAGCACGGAGGAAGCCTGCTCTGCGGTGGGACGTGCAGAGGGCTCCTTCGTCAGCATCCAGTTAAGGAGTGACATAAGGGTC
>JAZNWM010000264.1:0-12283 GCA_045593345.1 Eubacteriales bacterium | reverse complement strand
TCCTCCTTCATACCGAGGTTAAGCAGCCACTGGTGGCAGAAATCCTTCCAATATGCAAACCACTCAAGGTCGGTGCCGGGCTTGCAGAAGAACTCAAGCTCCATCTGCTCGAACTCACGGGTTCTGAAGACGAAGTTGCCGGGGGTGATCTCGTTACGGAAGGATTTACCGATCTGGCAGATACCGAAGGGCAGCTTCTTTCTTGCACTACGCTGTACCGCGGGGAAGTTTACGAATATACCCTGTGCGGTCTCGGGACGAAGGTAAACGGTGGAGGAGGATTCCTCGGTAACACCGATAAAGGTCTTGAACATAAGGTTGAACTTTTTGATGTCGGCAAAGTCCTTGCCGCCGCAGATAGGACAAACAATGCCCTTATCCTTGATATAAGAAGCCATTTCCTCAAAGCTCCAGGAGGCGGGGTTATCGTTGAGTCCGTTCTGGAAGGCGTAGTCCTCGATAAGCTTGTCTGCTCTGTGACGTGCCTTACAGCCCTTACAGTCCATAAGGGGATCCGAGAAGCCGCCAACGTGACCTGATGCAACCCAGGTCTCAGGGTTCATAATAATCGCCGCGTCAAGTCCAACGTTGTAGCGGGACTCCTGCACGAACTTTTTCCACCAGGCACGCTTTACGTTGTTCTTGAACTCAACGCCGAGGGGGCCGTAGTCCCAGGAGTTGGCGAGGCCGCCGTAGATCTCCGAGCCGGGGAAGATGAAGCCTCTGTTCTTACAGAGGGCAACGATTTTTTCCATTGTCTTTTTGCTGTTTTCCATTATTTTCTCCTCAAAATGCGAGTATTTTTATTTATTTTGTAAATATTATTTGTCATTATAAGCAATTTCGCCGTGGATTTTGCCGTTTTCGTGGCGTAGCGGTCTTACGAAAACAAGACTGCCCGAGAGACCCTTTTCTCCCCTTACGCTCACCTCGATATAGGAGTCGGAGTGGGCGGTATATACGCCGTCGCGGTAGCTCTCAAGTATGCAGGGCAGCTCTTTTCCCTCGGCAACGACCTCGCCGAGAACCGAGTCACGCACGCTCTCACATTCCTTTATCAGCCTTGCGGAGCGATCACGCTTGACCGCCTCGGGAATCTGACCGTCAAAATCAGCCGCGGGCGTTCCCTCTCGCCTGGAATAAGCGAAGACGTGAGCGTCAAGCAGCCTTGCCTCTCTAACGAAGCGGACGGTGTCGAGAAAATCCTCCTCGCTCTCACCCGGGAATCCCACCATAAGATCGGCGGTAAACATCACGTTTGGCATAATTTCGCGTATACGTGCTATGTTTTTCAGTGCCATCGCCGAGTTGTAGCGGCGTTTCATACGGCGAAGAGTTGCATCCGAGCCGCTCTGCATAGACACGTGAAAATGCGGAACCATTATCTTAAGTTCCCCTACTCTTTCGGTAAATCTCTCACCGAGAAGCTCGGGTGCCATCGAGCCAAGCCTTATCCTCTCACAGCTGTGACGGGCGTCAAGCTCGCAAAGAAGGTCGGCAAGGTCGTATTTTTCCTCAAAATCCGCACCGTAGGAGCCGGTTTCTATACCTGTAAGAACTACCTCAAGAGTGCCGTCTCGGTAAAGACCCTCCACCTCGGATATAACCTGGTCGGGACGCTTGGAGCGGACGGGACCTCTTGCACCCGATATAGCACAGTAGGTGCATCTGCACTCGCAGCCGTCCTCTATCTTCACGTAGGCACGGGTTCTTGGAGCCTTTCTCACGCACATAGGCTCAAACGCCGCCCCGTCAAGCGGGGCAACTAAATTAGGTATTTCACCATTCTGCATTCCGCCTTCTGCACTCAGAAGCCTGTTCGCTATTTCAACGCATTTCATTTTATCCGCTGTGCCGACAACTGCACCTACGCCCTCGATCGCCGCCACCTCCTCGGGTGAGCGTTGACTGTAGCAGCCGATAACGATAACCACCGCATCGGGATTTTTCTTTATGGCACGGCGTATATATTTTCTGGACTTGGCGTCGCTCTCGGCGGTGACCGTACAGGTATTTATAACGTACACGTCGCAGACCGAGTCAAATGGACATACCTCGTATCCTGCCGCGGAAAACGCCTCGCTGATAGCCTCGGTCTCATAGAGCGAGACCTTACAGCCCAGGGTGTAAAGCCCAACCTTAGCCATGCTCTTTAACGTATTCAGGCTTAACCACCGCCACGAAGGGCAGGTCGCGGTACTTCTCAAAGAGATCAAGACCGTAGCCGAACACGAACTCGTCGGGAATAACCTTGCCCGAGTAGTCGGGATCAAACTCCACCTTACGTCTGGATGGCTTGTCAAGGAGGGTGACGGTCTTAACGCTTCTTGCACCCTTCTGCGTCAGATGAGCCACAAGGAAGGTCAGTGTGTTGCCCGAGTCAACGATATCCTCAACAACGAGAAAATCGCACTTATCAAAATCAGGTCTGTCAAAATCAAGCTTCATACAGATCCTTCCCGACGACTCGGTGCTGTTACCGTAGGAAGAAACCCTGACGACCTCCAGCTCCAGGGGAACGTTAAGCTTCTTCATAAGATCGGTGGTAAAGGGCATCGCTCCCTTAAGAACCGAAACGATTACGAGATTTTTGTCCTCGGAGCTGTAATCGGCATTGATCTCGTCAGCAAGTCTTGTGACGATCTCGTCGATCTCCTCCTCGGGAACAAGTACCTTTTCGATAATGTTGTCAAGCACAGAAAAACACCTTCCCATTTTAGATTTTAATTACAATAATATATTTTAACAGAAACCCGTGAAAAAGTCAAGAGAAAAGGATGCCCTTCTCCCTCTTTTTTTCACACCAAAAAGCTTCGCCCCCGCCCTTCCCCTGCCACTATTAAGAAACAAATTCAGATGCTTCTATTAAATTATGACAAGAAAAAGGACTTGTTAGAATGTTGATGGGCGATTAATTAGACAATTTACTTAAATGTTTTACTTTTTATTTATTAATAATGTTAAAATGTTAAAAGTTTTCTGAAATCTATTGACAAATTGAATATTTTCGGTTATAATGTATTCTGCTTTCGTATGAGTATTCTTATGGATACGCGAAATTTGGGGGCTGTGGCTCCCGACGTTAATCAAATTTTACAAGGAGGTGCGAGTCATGAAGAGAACATACCAGCCCAAGAAGAGACAGAGAAAAAAGGAACATGGCTTCAGAAAGAGAATGGCTACCGCTAACGGAAGAAAAGTTCTTAAGAGAAGACGCGCCAAGGGTAGAGCGAAGCTCACCTACTAATTAAGAGTCAGAAATTCTGACCTGGTCGTCACGGACGGCCGACAAATCCTCCGATAAAGTGCTATAGACATTTATCGGAGGATTTTGCGTAATTAAAGCATTTAAGGGGGATACGGATATGAAGTTTGTTGCTATCAAAGAAAACCATCTGTATTCCAAAGCGTATTCCAAGGGTAAGAGAGCAGTGACGTCGGCTCTCGCAGTATACGTACTACCCGACTATGCCGCGAAGCGGCTTGCGAAGGCACACCCCGAAAAGAAGGTGGTAAACCGTATCGGTCTTACCACGTCAACAAAGCTTGGAGGTGCGGTGACAAGAAACCGCACACGCCGTATTATGCGTGAGGGACTCAGAGCACTTGAGAGGGAAAAGCAGCTCAAGGTTGGCTTTTTAATCGTTATCGCGGCACGCTCTGCGGCAGTAAATCTCAAAAGCTGTGAGATCAAGGAGCATCTTGATTTCGCATTTAAAAAGCTCGGTATGTATGCCGACACTGATGATTAGGCTATGAAGCACGTAATGATATGGCTCATACGCCTATACAAGAAGTACATCTCACCCCTAAAACCGCCCTGCTGCAGGTTTACACCGACCTGCTCGGCCTATGCCATTGAGGCATTTCAGAAACGTGGCTTTTTTGCAGGCTTTATCCTTATGACCTGGCGTATATTGCGTTGCAACCCCTTCTGTAAGGGAGGTTACGACCCGGTGCCCGACAAGGGATTTAAAAGCTTCTCAAAATGCAGGGAAAACGAATGTGAGGATCATACGCATACCGACACTTAGGAAAAAGAAAAGGAAAAAGCAAAATGTTAGATTGGCTTTACGAATTGATTGGAACCATGCTTTCGTGGTTCAGCAGCCTGTTTGGCGGACAGTACGTATTCGGACTTTTACTTTACGCACTTGTTTTCAAGCTTCTGTTCCTGCCCTTCTCGATTAAGCAGCAGAAGAACCAGATCAAAATGGCACAGCTTACGCCAAAAATCGAGCTTATCAAAGCAAAATACAGAGGAAGAACCGACCAGGTAACAATGCAAAAGCAGCAGCAGGAAATTATGGAGCTGCAGCAGAAGGAGGGCTACAGCCCCTTCTCCGGTTGCTTACCCCTGCTCCTTCAGTTGCCTATCATCACCTTCCTTTATAAGGTTATCAGAGGACCGCTCTCCTACATCTGCGGCTTCTCTGCAGACGAGATCAACAGCATCAAGTCTATTATCGGCTCTACCCAGATAGACGAGATCCAGCTCGTCGGTGAGATCAACAAGTATACGGGCGACGGACTTGCAGAGTTCGCCACCAGACTTGAAAAGCTTCCCGACCTTACCCTCTTCGGCACAGACATCTCGGCAGTACCCAGTCTCAAGGACTTCTCCTGGCTTGTAATCATCCCCGTTCTTGCAGCGGTACTCACCTGGCTGTCTATGTTCCTGACCCGTAAGTGGAATGCAAATCCCGCGACCCAGCAGCAGGACAATCCCCAGGCAAATATGTCGATGAAGATGATGGATCTTATGATGCCTGCGATGACGCTCTTTATCGCATTCGGATTCTCGGCTATGATGGGCATCTACTGGATCTATCAGTCCGCACTCGGTATTCTCCAGTCCTTCATTCTCTCTAAGGTTATGCCCCTCCCAAAATACTCGGAGGAGGATCTTAAGGAGATGAAGAAGGCACAGAAGGAGGCGGAGAAGGCAGCAAGATCTGCCGCAAAGAACGCACCCAAGGTTCGCTCGCTTCATTACATTGATGACGAGGATTACGACACACTTCCCGAGCTTGAGTCGAACGAAAAGAACGACAAAAACACGGGTAGTCTTGAAATTGACGACATTTAATTTAAGAAAGAAGTAAACTATGATTAAAGAAGTAACAGCAGTCGGCAAGGACATACTTGACGCCAAGGAAAATGCAAGACTTGCACTTGGAGCAGGCGAGCTTGACGACGTACAGTTTGAAATAATCGACTCGGGCAGCAAGGGCATCTTCGGCATCATCGGTGTCAGACCCGCTAAGGTAAGAGCCTACATTGAGCTTCCCGACGTACACGAGAAGAGAGGCAGAAACGACTCTCAGAAAAGAGATAGAGGCGAGGGCAAAAAGACCGAGCGTCGCGACGACAAGAAGGGCGGCAAGAAGTCTGACAAGAAGCCCGAGCGTAAGCCCGAGAAGAAGGCTGAGAAGAAGACTGACGAGCCCAAGAAGAGTGCCCCCAAGAGCGAGGTTATTCCCGAGGCAGAGCTTAAGATGGAGCGTCGCTTCGTAGAGGACGGCGAGGATATGTCCTACGATTTCGTTAAGACGGTTATCGCAGATATCGGTCTCTCCGCCGAGGCAGAGCTTTACTCCTGCGAGGACGGCACCAGAAGAATCACCATCGTTGGTGAGGATGCATCCGCACTTATCGGTCACCACGGTGACACCCTTGACGCACTTCAGTACCTTGCAAACCTTGCATCCGCAAGAAAGAACAGCAAGGGCGAGCGTGACAAGAGCCGCGTTACCATCGATATTGAGGGCTACAGAAAGAAGAGAGAGGAAACACTCCGTGCACTTGCAAGAAGAATGGCGGCAAAGGCACTTCGCAACAAGAGAAGCGTTATGCTGGAGCCTATGAGTGCGTACGAGAGAAGAATCATCCACTCCGAGATTCAGGGTATTGAGGGCGTTTCCACAAACTCTATCGGAAGCGATAACAACAGGAAGATAGTTATCTTCCTCACCGACAAGAAGCCTCAGGAAATCTTTGAAGACAACGAGGCTGAGGTTGTGGCAGAGGAAGCTGTAGAAAGCTAATGAATAATCTGACGCAGGTAATTGCGGCAGTTTCGACCCCACCCGGCAAGGGTGGGGTTGCCATTATCCGTATGTCGGGTGAGGGTGCCTTTGAAATTGCCGAGCGAGTGTTCTTCCCCATATCGGGAAGGAGTTTTTCCGAATACGAGTCACGCCTTCAGGTATACGGCCATATCATCGAGGATGGTGAGCGTATCGACGACGTTCTTGCCACACGCTTCCCTGCCCCCCATTCCTACACCGGAGAGGATACGGTGGAGATCGGCTGCCACGGCGGTATTCTGGTGACGAGAACGGTGCTTGAGGCCCTGCTTCGTGCAGGAGCAAGGGTTGCAGAGGCAGGCGAATTCACCCGCCGTGCCTTCATAAACGGCAGGCTGAGTCTTACCGAGGCAGAGGCTATCTCTGATCTTTTGGAGGCGAGATCCCGCGATCAGATAAGACTGGCGGGCGACGGTGCGAGAGCAAGGCTTTCGGGCCGAATTGCGAAAATCCGAGACGAGCTTGTATCTCTTATGAGCTCGGTCTACGCAAGAATCGACTATCCCGACGAGGATCTTGGCGATTTTTCCGACGGTGAGCTGCTTACACGTATATATAATATTAAGGAAGACTGCGAAAATCTCCTTTCAACCTACCGTACGGGCAGAGCTATCAACGAGGGCGTGCGATGCGTCCTTTGCGGCAAGCCCAACGTAGGCAAAAGCACTATTTATAACCTTCTGGTAGGCGAGGAGGCCGCTATCGTCACCGATATTCCCGGTACTACACGCGACGTGCTTGAGAGAAGCGTTCCGCTTGGCAGAATAATGCTTAATCTCAGCGATACGGCAGGCATCAGAGAAAACGAAAAAGCCGATGCTGTTGAGAGCATCGGAATCAGAAAAAGTCGCGAAATGATAGAGAAATGTGAGCTTTTGTTTGCAATTTTTGACATTTCACGCCCCTTTGACGAGGAGGACGAGCTGATCATCCGAGCGGCAAACAGCGTCAATGTACCGAAGCTTGCCATACTTAACAAGAGCGACATTAGTGCGAATTTTGACACCGAGCGTCTTTCTGCCTTTGATGCGATAATTATGGCATCGGCAACGAAGGGCGAGGATGAGCTTATCCGTTCTCTCGGCGATTTCGTCAACAGAGCCTTCACCGACGAGCGTATCGTTATAGGTCAGGATGCGATTATTTCCTCCGCAAGACAGCACGCGGCACTTACAAGATGCCTTGACTATCTCAGGGCGGCGGCAGAGAGCCTTAAGCTTGGCTTCGCCCAGGATGCGGCGTCAAGCGATATTGAGCGTGCACTCGGTGCAATTTCCGAGCTTGACGGAAAAGCTGTCAGCGAGGAGATCGTCAGCGATATATTCTCTAAATTCTGTGTTGGAAAGTAAATTATACTCTATACGTAGAATACCAATTATTAACGAGGTAATCAAGGAATGGAAAGCAAGAGATTTAAAAAGAACGACGAGGGCTTTATCTGTAAGAACTGCGGACGTGAGGTCGAGCCCCTTGGCTACACCTCGCGAAACCATTGTCCCTTCTGCCTCTGCTCGTTGCACGTGGATATTAATCCCGGCGACAGAGCAAACGATTGCGGCGGTATTCTCCGCCCCATCCAGACGCTTCCCGATCCGAAGAAGGGATATATTATCATCCACCGCTGTGAAAAATGCGGCAGCGTGGTAAGAAACAAGGCCGCCCTTGAGGGTAGCCAGCCCGACGACAACGACCTGCTTATCAGGTTGACCGCGGGGATTAATTGATCCCTAATCTAGACGTCGGAGAATGACAAGCAAAAGCATTTAATATTGGTAAAAAGGGCGAAGCATCGCCCTTTTCTTTTTATACATTTTCCGCGGAGCAATTATTATGCAGGATAATTCGGAGCGTAAGAGAACAGATTTTTTCATCCGAAGCAGGACGGCTTTATTGCAGTTTTTCCGATCGATGTACAATATGCACAACCGTCGGCTCATCTTTTTGTATAACCTGCTTTCTACCTATTAATAATAAATAAAGATTTAGTTAAAATAATTTGTTAAATATTTAATTTTCATTATTTTGCTTGATTTTTTTATAAAAAAGTGCTAACATATATTTATGTAAAATGGAAATTTATGGGCGTATTACCAAAACGCCGTAATATGCGTCGAGGGAGAAGATATGTACAGAAAGCTTATGAGTGCCTTGCAAATACTCAACCTTCTCTTCCAGGCGTTGTATTCGCTGGCATTTCCAATCGGGGTCGGTGCCCTTGCCTCCTATCTGCTGACGAAATACGCATCGGCTCCGGGATGGATATGGGCGGTGCTTATTCTTATCGGTACCTTTATGGGACTTTATTCTATGGTAAGGTTTCTCCTCTCTGCCCTGTCAGGACTCGAGCGGCTTGAGAAGGGACGGGAGATGGCCGATGCTGAAAGGCGTGAAAAGGAAGAAAAGCGTAAAAGGCTGAATGAATCGCTTGCCTCTGCCCCAAGCGAGGAGGATGAAAATGAATAGAAAGCAAAATGCCTTCAATGAAATACTGAGCTTTACCGTAGGCGAGCTTATTATCGCGGCACTTACCGTCCTTGGCGGTCTTGTGCTCAGCCTTGCCGGTGTGATAAGCTTTGATTATAAGATAATTACGGGTGCGGTCCTGGGCTTTGCCGTTATCGTGGCAAACTACACTATGCTGTCGGTTTCGGTCAACCGGGCAATAAGCAGCTTTATGGAGCTTCGCGGCAAGGGTGAGATGAGCGACGAGGAGGCAGAGCGATTTGCCAAGGATAACTCAAGAATTATCAACAACGCCATCACGAGATCTTTTGTTGTTCGGACTGCATCAATGGTGGCAGCTCTTGTGCTTGCCTTTCTCACAGGATGGTTCAGCCCGCTGGCTGCGGCGATACCGATGTTCGCCTTCCGTCCCCTGCTTACCGTGCTTGAACTTATCAGAAAAAAATACGACAAGAAGCCTGATCCGGAAAAATTCATCAGATACGACTATGATGACGAGGATAAGGACGAAAAGGAGAGTGATTAATTAATGGAAATACAGGTTACCGGCCCGAAGGTCTTTTTAGAGCTTCCCTTCAACCTGCCCGACAGTACTATCTTCACGATGAAGAACCTTATCACCCAGACCACCATCACGCTGCTGGCGGTGACGCTTATACTCGGTATTCTCGCAATAGTCCTTACGAGAAAAATCACGAAGCGTCCCGGTAAGCTGCAGGTTCTGCTGGAAAAGGGTGTGACTATGATCTACAATCTTGTAGAGGATACGATGGGCAAGCATAATCTGAAGTTTGCCCCCTACATCGGAACTCTGTTCGTCTCCTCTATATTCGGCTCTGTCATCGGTATGACACAGATATTCCGCTCCACGACCGCCGATCTCTCGGTGACTATGGCGTGGGCGTTGGTCACCACCGGACTGGTGTGGGCGAACAACATCAGAAACTTTGGTCTCAAGGCCTGGCTCAAGGGCTTTACCGAGCCGATCTTTATTATGACGCCTATGAACATCGTATCGGAGATCGCATCTCCCCTGTCGCTTGCATTCCGTCACTTCGGTAACGTAGCGGGCGGCGGTGTTCTTACCACCCTTATTTATGCGGCACTTGCCCTGCTGTCCAACGTCCTGTTCGGCTGGCTTCCCGGACTGCTGGGAGAGATTCCCTTCTTCCAGGCAGGCATTCCCGCAATTCTGTCGATCTATTTTGACCTCTTCTCCGGCTTCGTACAAGCCTTCGTATTCTGCCTTCTTACGATGGTATACATCGCAGGTGCTTGCCCTCCCCCCGAGGAGCTGCCCGAGGACAGACGTGCCATCATCGAGGCTAAAGAGGCAAAAAAACAGCTCAGAAGAGCTAAATAATCACATTTTCACAGTTAGCAAAAGCAAAAATATATTTTAATTTTTTAAATTCAGGAGGTTTTTTAAAATGGAAGGAATGAAGTATCTTGCAGCAGGTCTCTGTATGGGTCTTGGAGCACTTGGCCCTGCACTTGGAGAAGGTAATGCGGTTAGTAAGGCTCTTGAGTCTATGGCTCGCCAGCCCGAGATGGCAGGCACCCTTCGTACCAATATGATTCTTGGTTGTGCAGTAACCGAGACCACAGGTATTTATTCTCTCGTTATTTCGCTTCTTATTCTCTTCCTTTAATACCTAAGAGAAACAGTAGTCAAAAAGGTAAAAAAGGAGAACCCAAATGGGACTTTTAGAAGCAACAGGCTCTGTGCTTGACAAATTCGAAAGCTTTGTCGGTGTTAATTTCTGGACAATGATTTTCGCCTGGGTCAATCTTCTCATCCTGTATCTGCTCTTCAAGAAATTCTTGTTCGTTCCCGTCAAGAATATGATTGACGCAAGGCAGAAGGAGATAGACGATATGTACTCCAGTGCCGAGAATGCAAAGGAACACGCCGAGCAGCTTCAGGCTCAGTACCAGGACAAGATCAGCCACGCCGAGGAAGAGAGCGAGGAGATCGTCAAGAAGGCGGTCCGCCGTGCCCAGCTTAAGGAGGAGGAGATCCTCAAGGAGGCAAACGCACAGGCAGAGCGTACCCTTGAGCGTGCTCAGGAGCAGATCGCTCTTGAGAAGAAGCAGGCGATAAACGACGTTAAGGATCAGGTATCCCAGATGGCTATCGGTATCGCGTCGGCGGTTATTGAGCGTGACGTATCCGAGAGCGAGCATAAAGAGCTTATAGATGATTTTATAGGCAATATGGGTAAAGAGTAATGACGGGCGTACAGGAATACGGCAAGGCCCTCTTCCTGATTACCGAGGAGGATGGAGTATCCGATAAAGTAATTGACGACGTCAGAGTGGCGGACGGCATTTTCGGGAAAAATCCCGAATACGTCAGGCTGCTTGACTCACCCGCAGTTCCAAAGGATGAGCGTGTCGCACTTGTCGACCGTGCATTCGCAGGACTTGACGAGCGACTTTCCAACCTTATCAAAATTCTTACCGAGAGGCGTGCTATTCATCTCTTCGGCAAGGTGGCAGAGGCATACTATGCCCTTTACGACGAATCGAGAGGCATTCTCAGAGTTGAGGCGGTGACCGCAATTCCTCTTACCAAAGAGCAGAGCGAGGCTATCACAAGGAAGCTTTCGCTGTCGCTGGGTAAGAAAATTGTGCTTCGCAACACCGTTGACAGATCTATTCTCGGCGGTGTCAAGCTTCGCTATGCGGATATTCAGCTTGACGGCTCGGTAAAGACCAGGCTTGATAAGTTTGAGGAGGCACTCAAAAATACGGTAATTTAAGGATACGTGGGGGATTTTTCCCGTCACGCTTCCAACAACAAATAACCCTTCATAAATTATGAGGGGAGAAAGAAGAACAAGATGCAGTCTAAATTAGATGATATCAGCAAGATAATTAAAGAGCAGATAAGAAACTACTCTAAGAAGACCGAGCAGGATGAGGTCGGCTACGTTATCTCGGTTGGTGACGGTATCGCGAAGGTTCACGGCATTGATAAGTGCAAGGCAAACGAGCTGCTGGAGTTTTCCAACGGCAGCTTCGGTATGGCCCTTAACCTTGAGGAAAGCCACATTAGCGTGGTTCTTCTCGGCAACGACGTGGGTATTACCGAGGGCAGCCTTGTAAAGCGTACGGGCAGAGTCGTATCCGTTCCCGTAGGCGAGAATCTTATCGGCAGAGTCGTAAACGCACTTGGCGAGCCTATTGATGCAGGCGGCCCCATTACCGCCGCAGAGTACAGCCCCATCGAGCGTAAGGCGTACGGCATTATCGAGAGAAAGTCGGTTTCGGTTCCCCTTCAGACGGGTATCAAGGCTATCGACTCGATGATTCCCATCGGCCGCGGTCAGAGAGAGCTTATTATCGGCGACAGACAGACAGGTAAGACGGTTATTGCAACCGATACCATTATAAATCAGAAGGGCAAGGGCGTTATTTGTATCTACGTTGCTATCGGTCAGAAGCAGTCGACCGTGACCAACGTGGTGGATACGCTTTACAAAAACGGCGCGATGGACTATACAATAGTTGTTTCCGCAAGTGCGTCGGAATCGGCGCCTCTGCAATATATCGCCCCCTATTCGGGCTGTACCATCGGTGAATACTTTATGGATCAGGGTAAGGATGTGCTGATCGTGTATGACGATCTTTCCAAGCACGCCGTGGCATACCGCGCGCTTTCCCTTCTGATCCGCCGTCCCCCGGGCCGTGAAGCCTATCCCGGCGACGTATTCTATCTGCATTCC
>JAZNWM010000263.1:0-18334 GCA_045593345.1 Eubacteriales bacterium | reverse complement strand
CAGGATAAGGTACTTGAACACCGTTATTGCCGTGCTGACCAGCAGGAACAGACCGCCCTCTCTCACCCATTCGGCCGCCCTCGGATATTTTTTTGCGAAGGAAAGCCACAGGCTCTTTAATTTTTCCATATTTTCTCCTTTTTAAGAAGTAAACCTCTGTTTTTATATTAGCACATTCCGATTCCATTTGCAATAAATTATTTAAAAAAATCTCGCTACTGCCTTGAAAATATTCCCGCTTTATGATATACTGATATCAAATTAACCTGCAGATGCAGATGAGAAAGGAGAAATTTGGGATGATTGTTTACAGCGAGGTAACCGTTAGCTAAACCGAATAGGGCATAGCAAAACGAAGGGGTAGAGATACCTCTCTGTTGCTCTGCCATTTTGCAAGCCTGATATTGTGGAACACACTCAGGTGTGTTATTTTTATGCCCTTTTTCGGTTGTAGCATATATTTTTGTGAAAAAAACTACACCATTGGAGGACAAAAATGAATTTAGAAGCATTTGGCTTTGATAAAGAAGCATATCCATATTCCGACGGCACACCTGCGAGGGTTGTTGAGGTGCATAAGGAGAGATATAAATTAGTAACCGACGTAGGCGAGTGCTACGGCAGGCTGAAAACCAAGGAGTATTTCGTTGACGTCCAGGATTTTCCTACCGCGGGAGATTTCGTTCTTATAAATTATAATCCTGCGGGTGACAGTATGATAGTAAAAACTCTGCCACGCCGTACCGTCTTTATGCGAAAGGATCCTGACCCGAATAAGGGCGAGCAGGCGGTGGCGGCAAACTTTGATTACGTCTTTATTATACAGTCCCTAAACCACGACTTTAACCTGAAGCGGCTTGAGAGATATCTGACTCTCGCCTGGAGGTCGGGAGCAAGTCCGGTCGTGGTGCTGACTAAGGCAGATCTGTCCGTCGACCTTAACGAGCGGATTGCAAGCGTGAGGCGGTATGCGGCGGAGGTCCCCGTCCACGCCGTAAGCTCCAGGACGGGCTACGGTCTATGGGAGCTGGAGGAGTATTTTACACCCGGTAGGACGGTTGTATTTCTCGGCTCGTCGGGCGTGGGTAAGTCCAGCCTTGTCAACAGGCTCTTCGGCGAGGAGATTATGGCAACCAACGAGATTCGCGAGGATGACAGCAGGGGACGTCACACCACCACTCACCGCCAGCTTATAATGTTAAAGAACGGTGCGATGATAATCGACACCCCCGGTATGCGTTCGCTTGGAATGTGGGACGTGGGCGAGGGCATCGGATCTGCCTTCTCTGACGTAGAGAGCTTCCTCGGTCATTGCAAATATAAGGACTGCCGCCACGAGAGTGAGCCCGGCTGTGCCATAAAGGATGCCATAGCATCGGGTGAGCTTCCCCTCGCAAGATGGGAAAGCTACCTTGCACTGAAGCGGGAGGCGGAATTTTCGGAGGACAAGGAGGAATTCCTTCGCAATAAGAGAGAGTGGCACAAGTCACTTTCCAAGGGGACAAGGCAACTTAAGAAAAATAATCCCAAGCACAGAAGGTAGGCGGAGATATGGAAAGAATTATCAGAGCAATAAAAAAGGAGGAGTGGGAGACCTGCCTTGATTTTGTAGAGCGTGTGTTTACCGACTCAGAGGATGCCGAGAGCGGCCGCCTCGTTCGTAATCTGATGACCGAGATCCGTTCCAATAGGTATTACGTCCCCGAGCTTGATCTCGTTATGCTGAACCGAGAGGGAGAGATAATCGGTCAGACGATGTTTTCACGCTTTCATCTTGAGGGCAGGTATGAGGATGAGCTGATTATCCTTACGCCTGTGGCGGTGAAAACCGAGCTACAGCGTCAGCATATCTCGAAGGAGCTTATTGAATTCGGTCTGAACCGTGCCCGCGAGCTTGGATTTACCGTCTGCATTGTGGAGGGCGATCCGCAAAACTACCGTCCACGCGGCTTCAGGACGTCGGCTGATTACGGCATTTTCGCCGATGAGAGCGTTGGCCTGCCCCATCCCGATTGCCTTATGGTGCAGGAGCTTGTACCCGGAGCATTGAAGAATATCGAGGGTTGCCTGAATTACAGCTTTTATGAGTCGTTAAGATAAAATTCTCCTTTAATGCTTTATTAAAAAAGCAGGGACACTGTATCGGTGCCCCTGTTTTATCTTCTCTTCAGACTGTATTCGCCCGACTCTCTGGAGTCGTCGCCGTAGCTTACGTAGGTGGTTTTGCCTACGGTCTTGCCGTTTGTGAACAAAATCATTCTGTCGGTTCTGTAGCCAAGCAGCCTTCCCTCGTGGATAAAGCAGCTCTCCGCAAGCATTGTCAGACGGGTTTCGTGGGTGTTTGAAATTCCGCTACCGTAAAAATCACCGCTCGCCGTCATCATATCCTCGGTGTAGGAGTCAACAAGCACCCATTCGTCAAGCTCCTCCATAAGGCACTTCTCCTTTTCTCCCGAAACGGTTATCCTCTCAAACGAATAGTCACCAACAGCACCGCCGCCACAGGTGTCGCCCGAAATCAGCTGTAAAATTTCCATATCGCATTCCTTTCTTTTATAAGTGCATTCTGTTGTTGATATTATATCACTCGGTGTGAGAGTTGTCAAGTATTGTACGAATTGCACATTCTATTCATATCTCAGAGAACGAAACGGTATAATATTCTACACTTTTTTATAAAAAATGTTTTTAGCGGTTTGATGTTGACAAAAGCATATATAAGTGATATAATACATTTGTAAAAAATAAGAAAGGAGGAGAATACAATGACAAGCATCAACTGTAAAATCATAATTGTTAACATTAACGTACTCGCCTCCGAGGATAACAAGGTATAATCCGGGACACATATGTCCCTTTTCCCGGTGTGCAGTAATGTACCCCGGGTTTTTTGTTTATATTTCACCCGTGGTTGCACACGGGTGCTTTGTTTTTTCGGAGATAATAATCCTTATCAAATTAAGAAAGAAATGAAAAAAATACTTGAACTATTAAAACCTTATCGTAAAAAGCTTATAGGAGTTGCTCTTATTGACGGTATTGGAATGATATGCTCGCTTTTGATGCCCTTCGTTATGAGTGAAATAGTTGAGCGTGGAATATCAGAGCAAAGCATATCCGTTGTATGGCAATACGCAATAATAATGGTGCTTCTGGCAATCGTGTCTGTTGTGGCAAATATCCTATCAGCGAAGCTTAATACCTATATTTCCGCAGGATACTCCTCAGATCTTTGCCGTATAACCTTTGAAAAGATCAATTCGCTTTCCTATACAAATTACACGAGGTTAGGCCCGTCGGGCCTTTTAACGAGGGCCACCGACGATATATGGAACGTTGAGGGAACTATTACCAGTCTGCCTTATACGCTTTTCACCGTTCCCGTTATGTTTATCGGCTCTGCCGTGCTTGCGTTTCTGGCAGACCCCGTTCTATCGGCTGTGTTTATGCTATCCATCCCGCCGATACTTATTTTGGTACTCGTTCTTATGCGTCCGCTTTACGATATGTGGGATAAATCCGACAAGTACGTGGATATGCAGAACAAGATAGTAAGAGAGCGTCTGTCGGGCTTGCGTGTTGTCAGAGCCTTCAATAACGAGAGGCGAGAGCACGAAAGAGCAAAATTCGCCACCGAGGAAATGGCGAAGTATATGATACGTGCCAACACCCGCGGCGGAATGGTAGATCCCTTTGCTATGCTGCTTCTGAATCTCGCTACCGTTGCCGTAATCTATTTCGGCGGGGTAAGAGCTCAGAGTGGCTCGGGAATAAGCACGGGCAGTATTATTGCCGTGCTTCAGTATATCGGTATGATCTCAAACGCCCTTATAAATATTTCCTGGACGCTTGCGTGGCTGCCGAAGGTAAGGGTTTCTATGCGTCGTCTTGAAGAGATACATTCTTGTGTGGATGAAGAGGTGATACCCGAGGGCGAGGGTAAGATGCCCGATGGATTTGATATAGAAATCCGTGGGCTTTCCTTTACCTACCCCGACTCCACAAGGAGTGTTATTGAGGATCTTTCCCTTACGGTGAGGGAGGGCGAGCATATAGCCCTTATCGGAGGTACGGGAAGCGGCAAGAGCACGCTGATAAAGCTGCTCGCAGGACTATTTGAGCCGACCGATGGAGACATTATTATTGGTGGAGCATCATATAAGGATATGCGAAGGGGTGAGGTTCGCTCGCACTTTTCGGTTGCCCTTCAGAAGGCACGGATATTTGAGGGAAGCGTTCGGGATAATATAAGAATGGGCAATCCCGATGCAACCGATGAGGAAATATACAAGGCATTAAGGCTCTCTAAAATGGAGGATTTTGTTAATTCTCACGAGACAGGTCTTGATTATATCCTGGTCGGAAGCGGACAAAACGTCAGCGGCGGTCAGCGACAAAGGCTCAATATGGCCAGAACCGTGATAAAAAAAGCCGACGTGTATATTTTTGACGATAGCTTCAGTGCTCTGGATTTTCTTACCGAGAGTGAGATCAAGGAAAATTACGAGGATCTTCTTCGCGGTAAAAGCAGGATAGTTGCTACCCAGCGTATCAGCACTGCAATGAGTGCTGACCGCATATACGTGCTGGATAAAGGCCGTATAATAGGCGTGGGAACTCACGCTGAGCTTCTTTCTGCCTGCTCTGT
The DNA here is from genome assembly GCA_045593345.1 of Eubacteriales bacterium. Taxonomy (GTDB): domain Bacteria; phylum Bacillota; class Clostridia; order Oscillospirales; family CAG-272; genus UBA1740. The sequence continues at coordinate 13,686 of JAZNWM010000263.1, read as the reverse complement.
ATATCGCGAGATTGCCGACTCTCAGCTCGGCGGCAGAAGGGAGGGAGCTTATGAAAGCTAATTCTAAGGTCAAGGGACTCAGCTCGGCGAAAGTCGTTTTGCGTATAATGAAGGATTCGCTCGGAATAATTCATTGGCTCCTGCTTGCAACCCTGCTCAGTATAGGCTCTGCATATCTTGCGATGAAGGCACCTGAAATACTCGGTGCTCTTACTAATCAGATTTACGATCTATTAGATCTGGGAATTCCTATTGATACCTCTCTGTTTAATAACCGTATAATGATCCTTGTGGCGGCATATCTGCTTTCTGCACTTCTCGGCACTCTCACAAGGGCTGTTATGAATTACTCCGTAAGCAGCTTCTTTACCTGTAGGATAAGAGTAAAAATGAGCGAGAAGATCGCAAGTATACCTATAAAAACGGTTGACAGCACGCCAAACGGCGAATTTATATCAAGAATGACCAACGACGTTTCTATTATGGGCGGGTCTATACACGATATATTCGGAGTAGTAATAAACGGCGTTATTCAGCTCGTTATGATTTCGATAATCATTTTTACAGAGGAGCCGATTATGGCTCTTGCTGTGACCGTATTCGTGCCGATATCGCTTATTATTTCTGCCATTCTTGCATCAAAAAGTGAAAAGCACTTTAATAATTCGCGTACCGAGGCAGGGCGGCTTTACAGCATCTGCGAGGAGAATCTGGCCTGCTTTGACGCGGTTAAGATCTTCTCCGTTGAGAAATCGCAGAATTTAAAATACAGGGACGTCACCCGAAAATATGCAGATTATTCGGCAAAGGGATACTTTATCTCCGGGCTGGTAAACCCGATTGTGAGTCTGATAAACAACCTATCCTACGTGGCTATATGCGTTATCGGTGCCTATCTCGTGATTAACGAACGTGTAAACGTCGGTGCTCTGGTCGCCTTTATTATGTATACAAAGCTGTTTTCAGGCCCGCTTGAGTCTATAGCAAACGGAATGTCAATGATACAGTCAACAATCGCCTCTGCAAAGAGGGTGTATGAATATCTTGACGGCGAGGAAATGGAGGAGATCGAGCCACAAGGCAATACCAACGTCCGTGGCGAGGTGGATTTTATAGACGTGTGCTTTTCTTATACCGACGACAAGCCTCTTATTGAAAATCTTAATCTTCACGTAAATGCAGGAGAGAAAGTGGCAATAGTAGGCCCTACGGGCGGAGGAAAGACAACTATAGTTAACATTTTGATGCGTTTTTACGATGCAAGATCGGGAAAAGTATTGGTTGACGGACGAGATATTACTACTATGAGCCGTACCGACGTAAGAGAGATGTTCGGTATGGTGTTGCAGGATACGATTCTCTTCTCGGGAAGCGTATATGATAATATCGCCTACGGAAGGGACGGGGCTACTCGGGACGAGGTTATGAATGCAGCAGGTAAGGCTCATATAGACAGCTTTATAGACGCCCTCCCAAACGGATATGATACCGAGATAAACGAGGATAGCACGAATATAAGTGCGGGTCAGAAGCAGCTTTTGACTATTGCGAGAGCGTATCTTTCTGACAGACCTATTCTTATTCTTGATGAGGCAACGAGCAACGTGGATACGCGAACCGAGCTTCTCATACAGCATACGATGGACGATCTTATGAAGGGACGAACTGCCTTCGTTATAGCACACCGTCTTTCTACCATTGAGAACGCCGACGTGATTCTGGTGGTGGATAACGGCCGCATAGTTGAGCAAGGGGCACACGCCGAGCTTCTTAAGCAAAACGGTCTGTATTCAAGAATTTATAACAGTCAGTATCCTAAATTAAAGGGGTAAGGCCTCTTGCCCGTAGCCAGATAAGCAATGAACGCCAAGCAGCTGTAGTCTGCTTGGCGTTTTTAGGTATAAGCACCTTGCCTTTACGTGCTAACAAATGCCGATATGATACGAAAGGATGCAATCGTCGGTTTTGAAAGGAATGTCTGACGTTATTTTCCCTCAATTTCCGTAAAGAAATAATCAAGTGTGTGTACGAGCTTCTTTTCTTCAAACAAAATTTTAATATCTTCGGGACCTAACCACCTTGCTTGTGCTACCTCTGCGGTGGTTGCATTGGTTAAATCCACCTCGCCGTTATATTCGAATACCCACGCATCTACAATATCGGTGAATTTCACTCCATTGACAATTCTTCCAATAACGGAGTATTTAATTTTTCCACAGTCAGCCGAGAGATCAATTCCAACCTCTTCCTTTGTTTCACGTAGGGCTGCCGCCAGGCTATCCTCACCACAAACCGCAGATCCACCGACACACTCCCACATCAGCGGGGAGGTAGGACGGTCTGCACTACGTTGAGAAATCAAATATTCCCCCTTGCTATTTTTGATCCAAACGTGAACAACAAGATGGTAAAGCCCCTGCGGAACCTCTTGTCCGCGAATAAGTGTTTTTCCGGTGAGCTCACGCCTTTCGTTGTATAAATCCCAAAGCTCCATTATACGTTCCTTTCGTTTTTGCAGAAATGCTCGCCCGAGCAATATTAACTCACATAGGCATCAGCGTGAATATATTTTTTCTCGTCTACTCTCTGTGTGAGAACAGCGTGCAAAAACTGCTTAATATCCATAATGCTTTTTCTATATTAAACTTTAATGTGCTTGTATCATTATATCATAATTTTGTTGCAATAGCAATGTTTTTTAATTCTATAAATTTTATATTTAAAATTTCAGCACCGTGGCGTGTCCTGCCTGATACAAGTGGGTTAGGTTTTGTGCGGAGCCCAAACCCGAGAAAAGAAAAAGCACCACTCTTCGTGGTGTCGTTATCTAACTTTATTTGGTGCATTCCGCGAATGCGGAATATTGCCTGGCGAGGAGATGAAACTTGCAGTTAGTACAGAAAGTGTAATCAGTAGAGATTATATCCCGAGCGGCAAACCCGACGGGAATGCGGTGTGCGGGTTAATAATGAAGTGACAATTTCAAGGTCTGTACTGACCTCTTGGTATATCTCCGCACTACCGCAATACCTCGTTGTGCCTTGCACACGAGGTATACGAACCCCTTGTGCGAATAAGATTTCTGCAAATCTACACCTATCTACACGCACAAGTGGGTTCGGTTTTGTGCGGAGCCCGTACGGGAATTTGCTCCGTCTGACGAGCTTCCCACAGGGAAGGACGGAGCAATGTTTCGAACCCGATTCGCACAAGTGATGATTTGCAAGATAAGCAATTCATATCTATGTGATGCTTAATTTGCGTGTGCGAGTGGGGTCGATCCCGACGGAGTCGCAGCATAAAAAAAGACAGGCGTCCAAATAGGATGCCTGTCTTTTTTCATGGTGACCCGTACGGGAATCGAACCCATGTTACAGCCGTGAAAGGGCCGTGTCTTAACCGCTTGACCAACGGGCCGAGGTGTGGTAGCGGATGTCGGATTTGAACCAACGACCTGCCGGGTATGAACCGGACGCTCTAGCCAACTGAGCTAATCCGCCATAGACATAATGTCAAACCTCGCTTTGCTATTATATCATAACGATTTATAAAAGTCAATAGGTTTTTAAAAGTTTTTTTATTGCCTTGCCCCCCTCGCCCCGAGCCGCTTCGGATAGGAGTCCAAAACGGCTCTTAGGTGATATTAATCATTGCTCTGAAGGGCGGGGAAGCGTCGTTATGCTCTATCCCTTATATATTCTGCCACCTTTTCGGGTAGCATATCCAGGGGCTCGCCGTTTTTTATAGCCTCTCTTGCGGCGGTGGAGCTGATGGTCTCAAGTCCATCGCGGCATTTCCAAAGCTCGGTCTCGTATCTGCCGTGCTCAAAGTTCCATTCTGCCTGCATACGCTCCCACTCAAGATCTGCCTCGGTGCGATAACCCTTGATGATTTTCTCAATCTCGTGGTCGGTCATATAGTCGATAACCAGGCCGTTGGAATAGCTTACCATCACGTTGTCAAGGTCGTCGGTTGCCAGCATTAGCATACGAACTCTTTCCTCAACAGAGAACATATATTCCTTCTTCGGATTGGTGAAAACGACTACGTAAACCTCGTCGTACTTCTCGGCGGCACGGCGTATTATGTCAAGATGCCCAAGGGTGACGGGATCGTAGCTGCCGGGTAAAATTACACTCATTTTTCTGTCTCCCGTCCCTCGTAGAAGAGAATGTTGACGAAGGTTTTCTTGCCGTAATGGGTGGATTTTATGACTCTGAAGCCCGAAAGTCTGTCGTCCTCGGGTAGAATTTCCTCCTCGCCCGACTCAAGCACCACGATGGCACCTGGGATAATAAGCTCCTTCTCGGCAAGGTAATTTGCCGCGTCGGCACAGCATTCCATAGCGTAGGGGGGATCGATGAAAACAAGATCGTACTGCTCTCTGCCCGACGCCTTTCTGATATAGTTACGCCAGTCGCTGACGAGGAAGTGGCTCACCTCGAAGAAGCCGGTGATCCTTGCATTCTGCTTAACGATCTCCATAGCCTCGCGGGAGAGGTCGATAAAGGTAGCCTTCGCCGCCCCCCTTGACAGAGCCTCAAGGCCCATCTGTCCCGAGCCTGCGAACAGATCAAGAACACGCCTGTCCTCGACGTCAAACTGGATAGAGGAGAAGATTGCCTCCTTTATTCTTTCGGAGGTAGGCCTGGTTGCCTCACCCTCGAGGCTTACAAGCTTTTTGCCCTTAGCACTACCCGTAATTATTCTCATCATTTCTTTTTTCCTCGTTTTTCTTCAAAATATTTTGCTATCCTCTCGGCATCTCCGCGTCCGATACCCTTCACGGAGACAAGCTCCTCTACGCTCGCCTGACGGATTTTGCTGAGCGGCATTGCCGCAAGCAGCAGTCTTGCCTTCTTCGGTCCGATGCCCTCAATTTTTTCAAGAGAGGAGTGCGTCATTGCTTTTATTTTTCCTCTCTGGGAGGATTTTATTGCAAATCTATGTGCCTCTTCCTGTAAATTGTAAATAAAAGCGTACATATCGAACTCTTTTGCGATGGAAATCTCGTGTTCACCGTCGGTAAGAGCTCTGGTTTTGTGGTAATCGTCCTTCACCATACCGAATACGGGAATATCAAGCGACAGGGAGGAAAGCACGCCCTTTGCCACGCCGACGTGAGCGTCGCCGCCGTCAACCAAAATAAGATCGGGACACTCGCCGAGTGACAGACTGCCGTCACCGATATGTGACAGACGGCGGCTTAGTGCCTCTCGCATAGAGCCGTAATCGTCGGCACCGTCGGTGGTTTTTATGTTGAAAAGTCTGTAGTCCTTCTTCTTCAGCCTGCCATCCGACCACACAACCATTGATGCGACGATATTTTCGTTTCCTATATTTGAGATGTCGTATGCCTCGATACGTTGGGGAGGCCTGTTAAGGCCAAGAAGGGAGGTAAGACGGCCGATGATCTTGTCCTCACGCTCGCCTTCAAGGCGGAATTGGCGTGCGGATTCTCTTGCGTTTTCAATCGCCATATCGCAGAGAGCACGTCCGTCGCCACGCTCGGGCACTCGGACGGTGATTTTATGTCCGGCATTGAGTGACAGATACTCCGCCAGCAGCGAAATATCCTCTTCGTCTACTGGGAACGCCAGCATAAGCTCCTTCGGTATGCTTCCCGCACCGTCGTAATAGGATGCAATAAGCGAGACTGCCTCCTCTGCCGTTATAGGCTCTGCCGCCGACAGCATAAACACGCTCTTGTTTACCAGAGCACCGCCGCGGATTGACAGCATAGACATAACGCCGACCCCGTCGCTTACGCAGATGGCGAAAACGTCGCGGTTTACCTTGACGTCGGCAACGACCTTCTGCTTCTCGGACAGCTTGTCAAGTGCCTGAAGCTGGGAAAGGATCTCGCCCGCACGCTCAAATTCCAGCATATCCGAGGCACGCTCCATCTCCTCGGCAAGCATTCGCTTCACCTCGGCGGTATTGCCGTCGAGAACACGCTCGGCACCGCGGATAAGCTGGCGATATCTCTCTGCATCCACGCTTCCGTCACAGGGGGCGATGCATCTCTTCATTTCCTTGTATATACAGGGACGCTCCTTGCCTATATCCTTGGGGAAGGATCTTTTGCAGGTGGGCAGGGCAAATACACGTACCACTGCGTCTACCGCCGCGTATGCCGACCTTGTGCTCTGATAGGGGCCAAAGTAGGTCGCCCTGTCGGACCTTCGCTCGCGGGTGACTATAAGCCTGGGGTACTCCTCGTTTGTCACCTTAATGTAGGGGTAGGACTTTGAATCCTTAAGGCGTATGTTGTATTTCGGCATATGCCGCTTTATCAGCACGTTCTCAAGCGTCAGAGCCTCTATCTCGGTCTTGCAGACGATATAGTCAAAGTCGGCTACCAGCGACACCATCCGTGCCGTCTTGGGCGTGTGGTTGTTGCCCGTAAAGTAGGTGGTGACTCGGTTTTTCAGCTTTTTTGACTTTCCGACGTAGATTATCCTGCCGTCGGCATTCTTCATTATATATACTCCCGGGACCTGGGGCAGAGAATTCGCCTTATCCCGAAGCCGTTGTATTCTATCCATATTTATCCACCGAAATTCAAATTAAAAAGGGCAACGAAACCAAAGGCCCGAAGGCGAATGGAAAACCGTTACCCTTTTGGAGCTAACCCGATTATTAGTCAGGGCAACTCAATTATTTTTCGCCGAAGCCGCTGTCGATAAGCTGGATGAGTCCTTCAACCGCATCTGCCTCGTCAACACCGTCGGCAATCAAGGTGATGGCAGTTCCTTTGGAAATGCCAAGAGAAAGCACACCGAGCAGGCTCTTCGCATTAACGCGACAATCCTCCTTCTCAACCCAGATAGAGCTCTTGAAGGAATTAGCCTTCTGTACGAAGAAGGTCGCGGGTCTTGCGTGGAGACCAACACTGTTGCAAATCGTTACACCACGAGAAATCATATTTTTTCTCCTTAGATTTCATAGTTCCTATAAAGTATAACAAATATTTAACGAAAAATCAATACCTTTTTTCAAGAATAAAGTGTAAAATTTCGCTTTTTTGGATAAAAAACACTCAAAAGCAGGCATTTTTAAGTCGCTTATCCAAACAAAGCTCTGAAAAGCGACCGTTCCTTAGCCGATCTCAATATCAATGACAGAGGAATCCTGAGCACTGCTCTCCTCGTAGTAGATAACTCTGTCATCGTAGTCACGCTTCGCCACTCTGAGCGAGGCACTGCCGATTCCGAATATGCACCAGAACAGATAGCAGGCTGATGCGTCCGACCAGATATAGTTTACCATACCGAAGGCGAGAAGGCTGAAAAGACAGGCTCCGCTCAGTATGGAAATCTTCTCGATTTGAGAATTTCTCACGTAGAGGTACTGCATAGATCTATGATTTACTCTCGTGATCAGAAGAGCAATAAGGCAGAGGGGTGTGAGAATGCCCGCCTCAAGTCCCAGCTCGATGAAGAGGTTTGAGGAGTCGGGATGACCGACCACGCCGACTGCCACCATCTCCTGACTGAAGCTTTCGCTGCCGATACCTATACCGATGGCAAGGTGGCGGCTCATCACCTGAAGCGACTTGTGCCAAAGCTCAAAGAGATCCTCTGCCGAGATGACCGAGGGGCTGGAGGCGAAGATTATATTAAGGAAGCTGTCAGGCAGCAGCAGAACTGCTACCGATATAGCAAGCAGCACGGGCAGGAAAAGGGCAGGGAGCTTGTTGTGTCTCATAACGACGAAGGCACCGATAGCGATAATCAGCGAGGTTATTGCCAGCAGCTCACCCGAGATCACGAGTGCTATGAGGCAGAGAAGGGAGGATATAATTGCCATAACACGTCTGCCACCCCTTGCACCGCCTATAATTCCCACCGCAAAGACCACCGACGCCATAAGCGATACGGCAACGCCGTCCTGACGGGCGAGAACGAAGCTAAAGCTGTCCTGATTGGCTGATGAGCCGAGTCGCACAAGGGTGGCTATAACCTGGCCGATGGAAATAAGGGATGCCGCAACGCCCGATATGATTACCGAGTTTGCCGACAGCTCGGCAAGACGGCGGTTGGTAATAATATTTCCTGCCAGGATATATCCCAGGGCGAAGATTATCATTTTGATCGAGCCTCCGAAGGACTCTACACCCTTGACGAATATACCGCTGATAAGGATAAAGAGAAGCATAATTCCCATAAGAATATCGTACTGCTCGATATACAGCACTCTTCTGCCGTAGATCACCTTTCTTACAAAGGAGATAAGTGCCAGCAGGATCGCCAGCGAGAAGACGATCTCGGAGCGGGGAATAAATCTGATATAGGGCAGGCACAAAAGCGAGGATAAGAAGATAAACTCAGGGGATGCCATACCGATATATATGCAGATCAGTATTGCAATAGCCAGCGTCACCTGCCACATCGGGATAAAGACCGAGAGCAGGGCGGGGATAACTCCGATGACTATTGCGACCGCGATGGGAAAGGTCTTTACACTCTCCATCGTCGAATGACGCTTCATACAGAAGAATTCAAAGAAAATATAATCCGTAGGCCTGAAATCCTGCAAAAATACGGGAAGGGGCTTGTCGGTGAGCAGGAAGGGAATAGACAGTCCTGCAAGCAGAATACCCAGAACGGGTGTGGTGATACCGCCGTCGGCGGATATACCCAGGAAGTAAATAAGCGAGCTGAGAAGACCGAAGCAGAGCAGCATCGTGCCATAGAGCCTCGTTGAGATATGGGATATCAGCTCGGAGATGGCGTGGGATATGCGGAAGAGCCTTCTTGAGTGCATTTGCTTCATCCCTTGGGTGAAGGAGCCGCTTATCTCACGGGTGAAAAATTTAGCCTTACGGTCGGCCTTTTTTGCTGCGGGGATCTCGTCCTTTTCAAAGATCGCCTTCCATACTGACGGTTTAGCCATTCTTCGCCCTCCTTCTCTTCTTTTCCTTGGGCTTCAGCGACTCCTCGATCTCGGGATGACGCTCAAGCATATCGGGACGGCGTTCTCTTGTGATTTTTACAGCCTCCTCAAGCCGCCATCTGTCAATTCTGGCGTGGTCGCCGGACAGCAGCACCTCGGGAACCTCTCTGCCGAGGAACTCACGAGGCTTGGTGTACTGGGGATACTCCAGAATACCCGACGCCACCGACTCACCCTCGTAGCACTCGCTCGACGCCAGCACGCCGGGAATTAGCCTTGACACCGCGTCGATCACAATGCAGGCGGGGATCTCTCCGCCCGTTACCACGTAGTCGCCGATGGAGATCTCGTCGTCCACGATCTCGTCGATGATACGCTGGTCTACACCCTCGTAATGACCGCAGAGGAAGATGAGATTATCATACTCCGCAAGCTCGGTTGCCACCTGATGCGAGAACGTTCTGCCCTTTGGTGACATATATATAACTCTTTTCTTATTTCCCTCGGGAATCTCCGAGAGGATGCTCTGATAGCAATCGTATATTGGCTGACAGGTCATAACCATACCGACACCGCCGCCGTAGGGGGTGTCGTCGGTCTTTCTGTGCCTGTCGGTTGAAAAGTCGCGGATGTTGTGATAGCCGATCTCAATATAACCGCTATCCTGTGCTCTGCCGATGATGCTCTCGTCAAGCACGGACCGCACCATATCCACGAACAAAGTCATTACGTCAAACCTCATCTGCTTCGTCGAAAAGGCCGGGGATAGGCAAAACGCCCATACCACGCTCCTCGCTGATCTCCTTTATAAATTCGGGTACGTCGGGAATAAGAACCGTACGTCCCTGATGAATTACGCTGTAAATTCTTCTGCCCGTAACGTCGCTTACGTCGGTAATCTCGCCAAGACTCTCGCCGCTATCGTAATGGTATACGGGGAGTCCTATCATATCCGCGATAAACATCGCACCCTCGGGGAGAGGGACGTCAGAGCGGTTAAGGTAGAATATTCTTCCGCGAAAGGCAATAGCCTCCTCGCGAGAGTCGATGCCCTCAACGCCCATAAGCAGATATTGCCCCATAAGCGAGCAGGATTTTACCGCCCGCTCGGTAAATGAGCCGTCACGCTCCTTGAAATATATACGCTTTATGGAGAGCATAACCTTCGGCGAATCGCAAAGATGCTCTACCTTTATTAAACCGCGTACGCCGTGGGAGGTAAGGATCTTACCGCCCTCAAGATAAGCTTGCTTCATATATTTTCTCCGTTAATTGCTTGATTTTATCAGCTCAATGCTGCTTTTTGGCTTTGCCGCCGTCCTTTACCCTGCCGCCCGTACGGGTGGGCTTCGCCTGGTGCTCCGTCCTTTGTTTTTTTACCGTCTGCGATCCGCTCGGCTTCTTTGCCGACTCACTCCTTGCTTTTGCAGAGGACTGCGACGGCTTCTTTGCCTTGCTGGGCTTTGCCACCCTTTTTGTTGATTTTTTCGGGGACGCAGGGGCGTTTTTCTCTTCAAGGGTACGAAGGACGCTCTCTGCCGCAAGGGCTCTCGCCTCCTGCTTGCTCATTCCCGTTGCAACCGCCGACACTCCCATACACCGACACTCTATCATATACTCTCTCGCACTTGCCGTGGAGGCAACGGTCTCACCCAAATCTCTGAACTCGGGCGAGGGTTGTTTTTGCTTCATAGCATACACTTTTAATGCAGAAAGTGAAGAAACGTTTACATTTTTAGTGCTTTGGCACTCTTTTTTGAGAATTTCAAGAGCCTTTTCTGCCGCCATACTGTCGGCAATTTTTAAATTTTTACCCTTGCCGACGGCAACCGTACGGTCGCCGATGATGACCGCACGCTCGTATATACGCTTGTGGTCGGGGCCGGATTCGGATACCGTTTTGTATACGGGGGCGGGAAGGCGGTGATTTTTATCCGCACACCATTCCTGCAGGGCGTTTTTGTGGCTCTGTATAGGTGCCGCCTCGGATGAAAAATACACCGACACGTCGAGCATATTTGTTACTACGCCGATAACCCTCTGCATATCCATACCGCAGTCAATGTATACCGCACCGACGATGCTCTCAAACAGGTCCTCCATAACCGAGGGCTCGTTTTCAATACCAAGCTTTGCATCACCGCCGCCCATTCTGAGATATTTCTGCAGACCCAGTGATTCCATACTCTTTGACAGATTACGCTTGTCGCTGAGCTTTGAGCGGATGTTGGAGAAATCCCCCTCGCGAAGCTGGGTATACACGCCGTGCTCGTATCTCTCGGTCTTGTCACGCAGCATCATACTGATAAGTGCGGTTGACAGCACGCTGTCACCGAAGAATTCCAGCACTTCGTTGGACATATATCCGCGGCCGCGACTTCTATGCTCGTTGCAGAAGCTGGAGCGGGTGAATGCTTGGGTTATAAGGCTTTTATCCTTGAAGGTATAGCCTATTTTTTGCTCTATCGTTGGAATATATTTATTAAAATCCATATTAACCTCGTCTACGGTTATTTTTCGCTAATATATAATTTTATCATTTTTTTGTCCTTATGTCAAGTTTTTCATCCTGATTTTCTATATTTTCAAGTCTTTATATCTGTTAAATAACTAACAATCTTTATTTTAACATATTTATTGACTTTTTAAATTCTTTATGTTATAATGACGAGTGGAGTACATACTCGACATTTTATTACAAAGGAGAAATTAAAATGAGCGAAGAAAACAAGAACCTCAATGAGCAGCCCGAAGTGGCTCCCGTTGAGAAAAAGGAAGAGGCTCCTGTAGAAAAGAAGCCTCTCAGCAAACAGCAGATCGGCATTATCGCAGGCATCGCTGCAGCAGTAGTTGTTCTCATCGTTGTGCTCGCCCTCGTTCTCGGTGGCGGCGACGATCCCCATACCCACAGCTACGTTGATGGCAAGTGCGAGTGCGGCGAGACCGATCCTAACTACGTTCCCCCTCATACACACAGCTACGTTGAGGGCAAGTGCGAGTGCGGTGCAACCGACCCCAGCTACGTTCCCGATGGCCCCGCAGTAACCGAGCAGGAATACAAGCTTGGTATGGGCGTTATTGTTGGACTTGACAGCTCCAAGACCGGTACTGCACAGGTTGATGCAACCGTTGCAGTTGTTATCCTTGATAAGGATGGCAAGATCGTTGACTGTAAGATTGACGCAGCTCAGAACGTTGCTTCTCTTACCGACGGTGCTTTCAGTTTCACTAAGCTTGAGAAGACCAAGGCAGAGCTTGGCTACGATTACAATATGGCTAAGTACGGCAAGAATCAGGACCGTAACGGTGACGGCATCGTTAAGGAGTGGTTTGAGCAGGCAGCTGCATTCGAGGCTTGGTGTATTGGCAAGACCGTTGATGAGATCGCTAATATGGCAACTCAGACCCAGAACGATGGCTACGTAATCTCTAACGACGAGGCTCTTCTTTCTGCGGGCTGTACCATCCAGATCACCGACTTCAGAGATGCAGTTGTTAAGGCTTGCAACGACGATCAGGGTGCTACCTTCTCTACCGCAGGCAAGATCACTCTTGGTGTTGCTGCTACCTCTTATGACAGCGAGTCTGCTGCTGCAGAGGGCGATACCGATGGCTCTATCAAGATGTATACCGATTTCGGTGCTACCGCACTCGTAGACGGCAAGATCGTTGCTGCTCTTAACGATGCTATCCAGCCCGAGATCAAGTTCAACGTTGACGGCGAGATCACCGCTAAGACCTTCAAGGGCACTAAGAGAGAGCTCAAGGAGGACTACAATATGTCCAAGTGGGGTCACTCCCTCGTTGGTAACGCGACCGTTGCAGAGTGGTATCTCCAGTCCGCAGCGTTCTCCAAGTACGTTGTAGGCAAGACTCCTGCAGAGGTTATGGCTATTCCTACCCAGGTTGCTTCCAACGGCTACATCATTTCTGATGATGACGCTCTTCTTTCCGCAGGCTGCACTATGTCCATCGACGCTATTATGGCAGTAGTTGCTAAGTCCGCAGGCTACGTTGCTCCCGAGAAGGAATATACTCTCGGTATGGGCGTTGTAGTTAACCTTGACAGCTCCAAGACCGGTACCGCACAGGTTGATGCAACCGTTGCAACCGTTGTTCTTGACAAGGATGGCAAGATCGTATTCGTTCGTATCGACGCAGCTCAGAACGTTGCTTCTCTTACCGACGGTGAGTTCAGCTTCACCAAGCTTGAGAAGACCAAGGCAGAGCTTGGTTACGATTACAATATGGCTAAGTACGGCAAAAATCAGGACCGTAACGGTGACGGCATCGTTCTTGAGTGGTTCGAGCAGGCACAGGCATTTGAGGCTTGGTGCATCGGCAAGACCGTTGAAGAGATCGCTAATATGGCAATTCAGACTCAGGATGACGGCTACGTAATTTCTAACGACGAGGCTCTTCTTTCCGCAGGCTGTACCATTCAGATTACCGACTTCAGAGATGCAGTTGTTAAGGCGTGCAAGGACGATCAGGCAGTTTCCTTCAAGACCGCAGGTGCTTTCACTCTCGGTGTTGCTGCTAACTCCTACGACAGCGAGTCTGCTGTTGCAGAGGAGGATACCGACGGCTCTATCAAGATGTATACCGACTTTGCTGCAAGCGTTGTAGCAGACGGTGTTATCCTTGCTTCTCTTAACGATGCTATCCAGCCCGAGATCAAGTTCAACGTTGACGGCGAGATCACCGCTAAGACCTTCAAGGGCACTAAGAGAGAGCTCAAGGAGGACTACAATATGTCCAAGTGGGGTCACTCCCTCGTTGGTAACG
>JAZNWM010000262.1:0-7548 GCA_045593345.1 Eubacteriales bacterium | reverse complement strand
CTTTCCTGCAGCACCGGGAGCCTTCGTACCCTTCTTGATGGTCCAGGCACGAACCTCCTTAGGTCCTGCGGTAAGGAAGGAAATAAGACCGAGCAGGCCGTAGCTTGACTTAATAAGCTTATCAAGTCCGCTCTCCTCAATACCAAGGTCTGCGAGGAACATCTCCTTCTCCTCGCCGTCAAGGGCGGCAAGCTCTGCCTCTATCTGTGCACTTACTGCAATAATCTCGCTACCCTCGCTCTCGGCGTGAGCCTTAAGTGCCTTATAATGCTCGTTATTCTCATATTCGCCGCTAACCTCGCTCTCGGAGATATTAGCAACGTAAATTATCGGCTTAAGAGTAAGCAGACGGGATTCCTCAATCCAGGCAACGTCCTCCTCGTCAAGCTCGACCGTACGGGCACATTTTCCCTCCTCAAGTGCAACCTTAACTCTCTCAAGAACGTCAAGCTTCTCAAGAAGCTTCTTATCGGCTCTTGCCGCCTTGGTGGTTCTGTCAATCGCACGCTCTACGATCTCAAGGTCGGAGAGAATAAGCTCTATGTTAATAGTCTCAACGTCGCGAAGGGGATCAACCGAGCCGTCTACGTGAACGATGTCACCATTCTCAAAGCAGCGGACGACGTGAACTACGGCGTCAACCTCTCTGATATTACCGAGGAATTTATTGCCAAGTCCCTCCCCCTTGGATGCACCCTTAACAAGGCCTGCAATATCAACGAACTCAATAATTGCGGGGGTGTATTTATCGGGGTTATACATCTCGGCAAGCTTGTCAAGTCGTTTGTCGGGGACTGCAACCACACCCACGTTAGGATCTATGGTGCAGAAGGGATAATTTGCCGACTCCGCACCTGCGTTTGTAAGTGCATTAAAAAGCGTACTCTTTCCCACGTTGGGAAGGCCTACGATACCAAGCTTCATTTCTATTTACTTCCTTAATTTTTTATTTAACTATATTATTATACAATATACTTCCCTGTTTTTCAAGGTTTTTTTGAAAAATGTAGGTGTTTTTTGTTTCGAGAGCCATATTACAATGCCCCTTCCTCCGAGAAAATGATTAATAATAAAAAATTCTTATAAAATTCATAAAATGTTCTTGATTATGCAAATAATATACTGTATAATGTAATTGTTAAGATTTTAATATTTTTAACAAAGTTAACAATTTACATTACATATATAAGAAAGGAAAGGAAAAATGGATACTACAAAGCTTCTTATTGTTGATGACGACCCCAATATATGCGATATGCTGAGGCTCTATTTTGAAAACGAGGGCTACAGAGTAAAGACCGCCTGCGACGGAATGGAGGGAATCAGCTCCTTCAAAACCTTTGAGCCAGATCTCGTCCTGCTTGACATTATGATGCCTAAGAAGGACGGCTGGCAGGTATGTCGCGAGATTCGTGAGATTTCGGGCAAGCCCGTAATTATGATCACTGCGAAGGGTGAGATATTTGACAAGGTTTTAGGCCTCGAGCTTGGTGCAGACGACTTTATCGTTAAGCCCTTTGATATGAAGGAGCTCTCTGCACGAATCAAGGCTGTGCTTCGCCGCTACAATGCACATTCCAGAGGAAATGACAGCGAGGTAGTTAAGTTTGATAATATGGAGGTCAGCCTTCAGAAGTATGAGCTTAAGCTTCGCGGCAAGGCAATTGACATTCCCCCGAAGGAGCTGGAGCTGCTTTACTTCCTCGCCTCCAATGCAAACAGGGTATTCACAAGAGACCAGCTGCTTGACAAGGTGTGGGGCTTTGACTACCTTGGTGACTCCAGAACGGTTGACGTCCACGTAAAGAGGCTTCGCGAGAAGCTGGAGAACGTGTCTGACAAATGGGTTCTTAAGACCGTATGGGGTGTTGGATATAAATTCGAGACGCTATCATAATGAAAAAAGGATATTTACCGCGAGGTAAATATCCTTTTTTATTTAGAAGTTAAAGGTCAGCTGAGCAAGAAGCGTTCCGTTAGAAGGAAGAGCAAGCTTTTTGCACTTCAAGGCATCCTTGCCAACGTCTTCAATACGGTCTGTTACAAGATCGATCTTAACGCCCTTCTTGGCTATTTTCATAATCTGAACGCCTGCGGCGGTTCTGGTAGCCTTCACAGGAATAAGGTCGCTCTTAATGAGCATTCCCCTGCCCCCATCACTACGGATAAAGATAGGCACAGGCTTATCGCCCTCGTATACCGCACCGGCAAGAGGTGAATCGGTAGAATATGCACCCGTGATCTTACGGCGGCGAGTCTTCGCCTCGTATGCCGATAGGTTAACACGAAGTCCCTTGCCGTTCTCAAAGATATATACCATATGGTGATTGGGATTAAGCTCGTAGATCATCTTGCAGGCCACGACGTGCTCGTCGTCATCCATATTAAGCTTGGTGGGAACATATTCACCCATCTGACTCGCCTTTCCAAGCTCGAAGTCATCCACCCTGGCACGATAGATCTGCCCCTTATCCGTGAAGAACAGAACGTCGCCGCGGTTGTCGGTGTCCTCCTGATAGATGATGAAGTCACCCTCCTTCAGCTTGTATTCCTCGGCGGAACGCACAGCCTGGACGGAGAGCTTCTTGAAATAGCCCCCCTTCGTCAGAATGATACGGCAGTTATAGTTCTCAAAGAATAGGTCCTCCTTGGGAGCCGCGGTATCGCTGTCCTTGGAAACGATCTCGGTCCTTCTGGGCTTAGCGTACTTCTTCTTGATCTCCTGAAGCTTGGTGATAATAGTCCCCTTAAGCTTAATCTCGTCGCGAAGAGTTTCTCTGATGTCGGCAATTGCCGCCTCAAGCTGGCCGATCTCCTCAACGCGATTGATGATATACTGTCTGTTAAGATTACGCAGCTTGATATCTGCGATATATTCCGCCTGGATCTTCGTAAGGCTGAAGCCTGCGGCAAGGTTGGGAACAACGTCCTCCTCACGCTCGGTATTTCTGATTATTCTGATTGCCTTATCAATATCAAGCAGAATTGCAGCAAGACCGCGAAGCAGCTCCAGCTTATGCTCCTTCTTTCCGAGCTCGAAGGTAAGCTCGCGTGTAACACACTTCACCCTGAACCTGATCCACTCGTTAAGTATCTCGCGAATGCCGAGCTGCATAGGTGTGCCGTCCACAAGTATATTGAAGTTACAGTCAAAGCTATTCTCAAGCTCGGTAACGGCAAAAAGCTTCTTCATCACAAGCTCGGGATCGGCATCCTTCTTAAGATCAAAGGTTAGCTTGAAGCCGTTAAGGTCGATAGCGTCACGAACGTCGGCTACCTCACGAAGCTTGCCGGACTTGATCATATCGGTTGCCTTTTTCATTATCGCCTCTATAGAGGAGGAATAAGGAATCTCAAGGACGTCGATGCAGTTGTTCTTCTTTACGTACTCATATTTTGCACGCATTCTGAAGCTGCCGCTGCCCGTTTCGTAAATTTTACGCATCTGCTCTCTGTCATAGAGGATCTGTGCACCGCCCGAAAAATCGGGTGCCTTCACGATATCAAGCATACGGTCAATAGAGGTATTTGGATTCTTGAGAAGTGCGATGGTTCCGTCGCAGATTTCCCCGAGATTGAAGGAGCAGATAGAGCACGCCATACCTACCGCGATACCAAGGTTCGGTGACACAAGTATGTTCGGGAAGGTGGTGGGAAGGAGGGTTGGCTCCTCCATCGTGTTATCATAGTTGGGAACAAAATCCACAGCATCCTTATCAATTCCGGAGAATAATTCCTGGCAGAATTCATCAAGCTTCGCCTCGGTATATCTGGATGCGGCATACGCCATATCTCTTGAATAGTGCTTACCGAAGGAGCCCTTTGAGTCAATGAAGGGGTGAAGCAAAGCCTCGTGTCCCTTCGTAAGTCGCACCATAGTTTCATATATAGAAGCATCGCCGTGAGGGTTAAGTCGCATAGTCTGGCCGACGATATTGGCACTCTTCGTCCTCTGCTTAGTCAGAAGTCCCATCTCGTACATAGTATAGAGAAGCTTTCTGTGGGAGGGCTTGAAGCCGTCTATCTCGGGGAGTGCACGCGAAACTATAACGCTCATAGCGTAGGGCATATAGTTTTTTTCAAGAGTCTCGGTTATAGGCTGTGCGGTAGGCACAGCCTCATTTTCCAAAGGATCAATTATAGCTTTCGTTTTCTTTTTAGCCATTTTACCCCTGCCTTAAATTTATTACGGTGTGAGCCGCCGCCCTGATCATTCTGTTATAGAGTGCAAGACCTACCCCTTCCATAGAAGGAAGAGGGGCATAGATTGCCTGGTACTGATGCTTGTCCGCATCACGCAGAATGGAGAACAGGTGGCGTGCCTGCTCGTTTATATCCTCCCTGGCACCGAGAATGAATATGTCGGCATCGGGAAGAAGCTCTGCTACCCGCTTCTCATCGTCGGTGTAGCAAAGAATTGCTATTTTTTTCTTTTTTTGTGCTTTAACGAAGTCAACCACATCAGAAAGCTCGCCGTCAAGCAAAACAAGAGGTGCCTTCGGTGCGTAGTGGCGGTATTTCATACCGGGAGAGAGTGCAATATCTCCCTCCTTCAGTCTGTCGGTTACAGCATCAGCAATGCTGACGGGAGCAACGCAGGCAAGCTCGGACACGGTAATTCTGCCGGGTCGCAAAAGAAGCAGCGAGCCGTCGTCACAAATCCTTACTATAGTGGATTCAAGTCCGATCTCACAGTCACCGCCGTCGATTATCATATCAATCCTGCCCTGCATATCGTCAATGACGTGGGATGCGGAGGTTGGCGAAGGGCTGCCCGAAAGATTAGCCGAGGGGGCGGCAATAGGTGTGCCGCAAAGCTCTATAAGTCGGCATGCTACGGGATGAGACGGACAGCGTACCGCAACGGTAGAAAGTCCGCCGCGGGTTTCGGGCGGGATACTGTCCCTGGCAGTCATAACCACGGTAAGCGGGCCTGGCATAAACCGATCAGCAAGTTTGTAATAGACCTCCGAGGTGTAGGTATAGGTCTCAGCCTCGGATGGCTTCGCAATATGAATAATTAGCGGATTATCCGACGGTCTGCCCTTCGCTGCATATATCTTACGCGAGGCCTCGGGGTTTGTTCCGTCGCCGCCGAGTCCGTATACCGTCTCGGTAGGAAAGGCAACCAAGCCGCCGCCCTTTATAATTTCTGCCGCGTTTTTCAGCTCGTTTTCGCTGTTTTTAAGTCTGTCGGGATTAACGGTAATAATCTCAGTTGTCATTTTGCTCTCCCTTAAGACGCTCGGCGGTATCGGCCGCAATAAGATCGTCAACTATAGTATCGATATCTCCGTTAAGGAATGCACTGAGGGTGTATACCGTCTTATTAATTCTGTGATCGGTGACGCGGGACTGAGGATAATTGTAGGTTCTAATCTTCTCGCTTCGATCACCGCTGCCGACCTGACTCTTACGTGCAGAGGCAATTGCCTCCTCCTGAGCACGAAGCTTGATGTCGTAGAGCTTGGTATAAAGGAGCTTCAGAGCCTTCTCCTTATTCTGCAGCTGGCTTCTCTCCTGATCGCACTCGATAACGATGCCGGTTGGCTTATGAGTAAGTCTTACTGCCGACTCGGTCTTGTTAATATGCTGACCGCCTGCACCGCTGGACTTACAGGATTCAAATTTCAGGTCGGCAGGATTTACCTCAACCTCCACCTCATCCGCCTCGGGAAGAACGGCAACGGTGACGGTAGAGGTCTGAATTCTGCCGTTTGACTCGGTAACCGGAATACGCTGAACACGGTGAACTCCACTCTCAAACTTAAATCTTGAATAGGCACCGTCACCGATAACGTTGAAGCTTATTTCCTTGAGTCCGCCAAGCTCGGTCTCGTTGATGCTGACCACCTCGGTCCTGAATCTTCTCGCGGTGGCATACATCGTATACATTCTGTATAGATCAGCACCGAAGAGAGCTGCCTCCTCGCCACCTGCACCCTGCCTTATCTCAACGATAACGTTCCTCGAATCGTTAGGGTCGCGGGGCATAAGGAGTATCTTCAGCTCGTCGGTAAGACGCTCACAAAGGAGCTTATATTCCTTATACTCCTCCTCGGCAAGCTCACGAAGCTCGCTGTCAAGAGAGGAATCACGCATCATCTCGTCTGCCTCGCGAAGCAGACGCTCAGCCTCCTTATACTCACGGAACTTCTCAATAATAGGCTCAAGTGATTTGTATTCCTTTATAAGCTCGGCATATTTTTTATTGTTTCCAACAACCTCGGGCAGAGTCATCATCTGCTCTATCTCTCTGTATCGGTCATCGGCTCTCTGCAATTTCTGGAATATCATAGAATTTTACCTCAAAAAATTATATAAGTAATTTAAAGAGGATAAAACTATTTTACGAATGCACAGAACGCCTCGTAGGTGGAATAAACGTCTGCCTTGGAAACAACCTCGTAGGGTGCGTGCATAGAGATTACAGGCACGCCAAGGTCGACCGTCTCAATATTCTGGTTTGCAATATACATAGCAACGGTTCCGCCGCCACCCATATCTACCTTACCAAGCTCGCCCGTCTGCCAGATAACGCCGTTCTCGGCAAAGAGCTTACGAACGAAGCCAACAAGCTCTGCCGATGCGTCGTTGGTGCCCGACTTACCTCTGGAGCCGGTATACTTGGACATCGTAGTACCGCAGGAGATGATTGCACTGTTACGCTTCTCGTATACGTCTGCGAAGTTGGGATCGTAGCAGGCGGTAACGTCGGCACTGAGGCACTTGCTCTTACTTCTTACAACGATAGGATTCTTACCGAGGGAGGTAGAAATCTCGGAGATAAGGTCAACGAGGAATGCGGACTGCATACCGGTAATACCAACCGAGCCGATCTCCTCCTTATCCGCAAGAACGACCATAACGGTGTGCTTGGTATCGGGATTATCAAGAAGGGCGGTCACAGCGGGATAGGAGCATACTCTGTCATCGTGACCGTAGGATGCAATAAGTGCTCTGTCAAAGCCGATATCACGTGCCTTGAATGCGGGAACGAGCGAAAGCTCGGCAGAGATGAAGTCCTCCTCGGTAACGCCGTACTTCTCGTGAAGGATAGAAAGTGCGGTAAGCTTGATCTTATCGGATACGTCATCATCAGCATAAGGAAGACCTCCGATAAGGATGTTGAGGGTCTCGCCCTTGATAGCGGTGCCGAGAGGCTCCTGAGACTGCTTTGCACCCAGGTGAGGAAGCAGATCGTTGATGTAGAATACGGGATCGCTGTCGCTCTCGCCGATGCAAACGTTAACGACCTCGCCGTCTGCCTTTACCATAACGCCGTGAAGTGCAAGAGGAATAGAGGTCCACTGATACTTCTTTACGCCACCGTAGTAGTGTGTTTTGAGGAATGCCATACCGCCCTCCTCGTACATAGGAACCTGCTTAAGATCAAGTCTGGGAGCGTCAACGTGAGCAGCAACGATTCTGATACCCTCCGTCTCAAGATCCTCCTCGCCAACCTTGAAAACAATAAGGCTCTTGCCATACTGATTAAGATATCTTTTGTCACCGACGGAAATTTTATCGCCGAGCTTATACTCGGTA
>JAZNWM010000261.1:0-4220 GCA_045593345.1 Eubacteriales bacterium | reverse complement strand
ACGGTAGAGAGTACGGTGTTTATGTCAAGCTCGCGGCATTTTTCAATAATATACTCGATCTCGCGATCGGTATCGGTGGGAAAACGGTTGATGGCAACCACACAGGGAAGCTTATATACGTTCTTAATATTGGAAAGGTGGCGGAGAAGGTTGGGAATACCGCGACCGAGAGCGTCGATATTCTCCTCTGCAAGCTCGGTTTTTGCAATACCGCCGTGCATCTTCAGGGCACGAACGGTAGCAACGATAACTACGGCAGAGGGGGTAAGCCCTGCCATACGGCACTTGATGTCAAGGAACTTCTCGGCACCGAGATCCGCACCAAAGCCAGCCTCGGTGATAGCGTAGTCGGCAGTCTTCATCGCCGTTCTGGTCGCGATTACAGAATTACAGCCGTGGGCAATATTTGCGAAGGGCCCGCCGTGTACGAATGCAGGCGTTCCCTCGAGGGTCTGGACAAGATTAGGCTTCAGGGCATCCTTCAGAAGTGCAGTCATAGCCCCCTGTGCCTTAAGGTCACCTGCGGTGACCGGCTTTCCGTCATAGGTATAGCCCACGATAATGCGGGCAAGGCGTGCCTTCAGATCGGAAATAGAGGATGAGAGGCAAAGCACCGCCATAATCTCGGAGGCAACGGTAATATCGTAGCCGTCATCGCGGGGTACACCGCCCGTTCTGCCACCGAGTCCGTCACGGACAACGCGAAGCTGACGGTCGTTCATATCAACGCATCTCTTCCAGGTGATACGCTCGGGATCAATATTCAGGCTGTTGCCCTGATAAATATGGTTATCCAGCATAGCGGCAAGAAGGTTGTTCGCCGCACCGATGGCGTGGAAATCACCCGTAAAATGAAGGTTGATGTCCTCCATAGGAATGACCTGTGCCCAACCGCCGCCTGCGGCACCGCCCTTAACGCCGAATACGGGGCCGAGGGAGGGCTCGCGAAGGGCAACGGCAACCGATTTACCGATACGGCGAAGTCCGTCGGCAAGGCCGATAGTGGTGGTGGTCTTTCCCTCCCCTGCGGGAGTGGGATTTATGGCGGTAACAAGAACAAGCTTGCCGTCGGGCTTTGCTTCAAGGTCGGAAAGCAAGGAAAGATCAAGCTTTGCCTTTTTCGTACCATAAAGCTCTATATATTTTTCATCAATGCCTGCATCCCTTGCAACGTCGATAATATGCTTCGGTGTCACGGACTGGGCAATCTCAATATCTGTCATCACGGGCGATACCTCCCCTATTTTAATTAACGGATAAATTATACTATATATTTTATGCGATGTCAATAATATAATCCAAAATTTCAAGAAAAGAAAACCGCCCTCATTACAAGGGCGGTCAGAAGGATAATTTTTATCCGCAATGCTTATTTTCTGCTATTCTGCGGGCAACGTAAACGCCGCTTGCGGATGCGTGGGAGAGCGAATGAGTCACGCCGCTGCCGTCACCGATAACGTAAAGTCCCTTATGCTTGGTCTCGAGATTCTCATCAAGCTCGACCTCCATATTGTAGAACTTTACCTCTACACCGTAGAGGAGCGTATCGTCGTTTGCCATACCGGGAGCGATGTTGTCAAGGGCGTAGATCATCTCAATAATTCCGTCAAGAATACGCTTTGGAAGAACAAGGCTCAGGTCGCCGGGAGTTGCAGAGAGAGTGGGCCTTACAGTGTTCTCCTCAATTCTGCTGTGGGTAGAGCGTCTGCCACGCTCAAGATCGCCGAATCTCTGGACTATAACGCCGCCGCCGAGCATATTGGATAGCTTTGCCACGTTCTCGCCATAGCCGTTTGAGTCCTTGAAGGGCTCGGAGAAATGCTTCGCAACAAGGAGAGCGAAGTTGGTGTTCTCGGTCTTCTTCTCGGGGTCCTCAAAGCTGTGGCCGTTTACGGTAACG
This sequence comes from Eubacteriales bacterium, assembly GCA_045593345.1. GTDB lineage: Bacteria > Bacillota > Clostridia > Oscillospirales > CAG-272 > UBA1740. The sequence goes on along the minus strand of JAZNWM010000261.1, from coordinate 2,320 downwards.
ATGCCGTTGGTATTCTCGGTAACGACGATGCCGTTGGGGTTCATACAGAAGGTGCGGACGCGGTCCTCAAACTTCTCGGTACGGTATACGATCTTACCCTCGTAAAGCTCGCTGGTAATATGCTGGAAGATAACGGCGGGAATCTCAACGCGGACGCCGATGTCAACGCGGTTGGACTTTGTTCCGATATCAAGGTCGCGACAGACGGTTTCCATCCATTTTGAGCCGCTGCGTCCCACTGAAACGATGCAATTTGCTCCCTCAAACTCGCCCTTCTTGGTGATGACGCGATAGCCGTCCTCGGTCTTCTCAATGCTCTGAGCGGGGGTGTTGAAGAAGAAATCAACGCACTTTGACAGCTTCTTATAAAGGTTCTCAAGCACGACGTAATTTATATCGGTGCCCAGATGACGAACCGACGCGTCGAGAAGCTGCAGCTTGTTCTGAACGCAGAGAGTCTTGAAGGCACTGCCTGCTGTGGAATACATCTTAGTTCCCTCTCCACCGTGGGCAAGGTTGATCTCGTCAACGTATTTCATAAGGTCGATGGCGGTCTTTCTGCCTATGTACTCGTAAAGCGAGCCGCCGAAATCGTTGGTAATATTATATTTTCCGTCGGAGAATGCACCCGCACCGCCGAAGCCCGACATAATGGCACAGCTCTTGCACTTAACGCAGCTCTTGATCTTCTCGCCGTCGATGGGACAGCGGCGTTTCTTAAGCTCGGTGCCCGCCTCAATAACCGCAACCTTCAGCGTGGGATCAAGGTTAATAAGCTCGTAGGCAGAGAAAATACCTCCCGGGCCAGCTCCAACTATAATAACGTCATATTTCATTTCCGATACCTCCTCTTGGGGTGTATTTTTTCATACCATATTATTATATCATAAATGAAAAGCGGAAATCAAGTGCTTTTGTATATTTTAATAAAAATGTAGTTTTTGATAGGCTGTCGGTTTAGTGCAAAAAAAGAGTGCCGCAAGATGCGGCTCTCAAAGACAATTTATAAAAGTATGATAGACGATAGAAAAACGAACTAAATCATATAATCATAAAGAAAATCGAAGTGATTTATAATATTTTTTTCTCTTCATCCAACCACATTTAAATTATTCTCCCAATAGTCTATATAAGGACGACACGCTTGCTCTGTGTACGTTGCCGCTTGGCGTTGCTTCTGTGGAATAGGCGTAAGTCTTCACGCTTGTAATATTCCCAATTTCATTATAGCTGTAAATCGGGGCTTTGTCAAGCGAGAATATAGTGAAATTGGAGATGAACGAGTCATCTTCCCTATTATAATTTAAAAAAGGTAAAAATATTTTTACATAACTTTCAAAAAACTATTGACTTTTGGATTTTGGTGATTTATAATATATTGTACGATTTTGGGATCGTAGCCTAAACTACGCCCAAATGACGGCAAAAGGAGGATATTTCAGGTGAAGTTAGACTTAAGGCCCCTGCTTGCGGGCGACCGTCTGCTCGAGTTTGATTACGAGCTACCCCTTGACGTAGACTCCGAGGACACCGGAAGTTATCTTTCGGGCGTCGGTTTTCCTTCTCCCATGAAGGTTAGCGGTAAAATTACCAACACAGCCGGCTATATGCGGATGACCCTTACCACGTCAGTCGAGTACGAGGCACAGTGTGCCCGTTGTCTCGCACCCGTTTGCGGCGAGTTTACCCTTGACCTTGAGAAAACCGTTGCACCAAGAAACCTGCTCGGTGATCTTGACGAAAGCAAGCTTGACGAGTTCGCTATTATCGAGGACGGATTCCTTGATATGGACGAGCAGCTGCGTGAGCAGCTTGAAATGGAGTTCCCCATGCGATTTTTATGCCGTGAGGACTGCAAGGGACTGTGTCCCAAGTGCGGAAAGAATCTTAACGAGGGCAATTGCGATTGCGATCATCGGGACTTTGATCCCAGGATGGAGCCCCTGCGTAAGCTTCTTGAGCAGATGAAAAAGGAAGAAAAATAAAAAATAATATACAGAGAATGCGTGGAGCATAACGCTCATAGCATGCTCAAAACAGGAGGTAAAACGAAATGGCAGTACCGAAGAGAAAAACATCTCACTCGAGAAAGATGAAGAGACGCTCCAGCGTATGGAAGCTTGAAACCCCCACCAACATTGTAAAGTGCCCCAACTGTGGCGAGCCTATTCTTGCATACCGCGTTTGCAAGGCTTGTGGCTTCTACAAGGGTGAGGAGATCATCTCTAAGACCGAGGCTGAGGCAAAGTAATTTTGCCCGAGGCAAAAAAAAGAACGGCATCAAGGTGCCGTTCTTTTTTATTTTATACCTTTATAATAA
>JAZNWM010000260.1:0-9142 GCA_045593345.1 Eubacteriales bacterium | reverse complement strand
TTCCTTATGATGTACGGTATGCTTACGGGTACGGCGAGCACAGGCACCATCCTCCTTCGTGAGATTGATGGCGAGTTCAAAACTCCCGCGGCAGATAATATGGTATATCAGAACTTCCCTGCTATCGCCTTCGGCTTCCCTCTTATGCTTATCGCCGATCTCGCTCCGACGCAGCCGGTTCTTATGTTCATTATTCTCGTGGCATTCTTCCTTGTAATGAACCTTATTCTCTTCAGAAGCTTCATCTTCAAGTCAAAAAAGAAAAATTCTCCCGCAAAGGAAGATGATAAAGCTCACGTATAACCCTTAAAAACCACGTTTTTGTAAACAATACATAACATTACGGGGGATTGCATCCTGCAAACCGCCGTTTTTTTCTTTGATAGAAAAAGAAAAAATAATACACCCCCTTGATTATTTTATAATATAATGGTATAATGAATAAAAAGGCAGAGGAGCGAAAAAATGTTAAAAGGCAAGTGGCTTTCTATCCTGGGTGACAGCATATCCACCTACAAGGGCGTATCAAACGACGCGAGCGTAAATTCTACAATATTTCCGAACCCCTTCTATTATCACGAGCCCTTTCCCCTTGACAAAACCTATTGGATGCGTATCATTAACACATTCGGTATGACGCTTTGCGTAAATAACTCCTGGTCCGGCGGTAATCTTAGTGGCAAGGATGACGAGACCTCGGGCCTTAACCGTGCGAGTCAGCTCTCTCGCGACTCGGGTGAGACTCCCGACCTGATTATAGTATATATGGGACTTAACGATCTCGGGCGGGGAGTAAAGCCGGAGATTTTCGGCCCCGATTACGAAAAAACGCTTCTTGTCATTAAGGAACGCTATCCCGACGCCGCCGTTTGCTGTGTCAACCTGCCCGACAGGGATTCCTGGTTTACCAAGCGTACCGTTTTCTTTAATCAATTGATTGAAGGTGCCGTAAATAAGGCAGGTAAAAATTTCTTCATTGCCGATCTCTTTGGCAGCGGTATTGATGAGGACAGCTACTACGACAATTCCACCGATGGTCTTCATCCCGACGAAGACGGAATGAGAATGATTGCCGACGTGGTTGAGGCGGCCATACGCAAGAAATTCAATATATAAAAAACGAAGTGGCATCTTGCAAGGATGCCACTTTTTCCTTTAAATGTTCAATTTTCGCCATAACGGTAATCAGCTTTTGTGTTTTTTCTTCGGCTCGGGCAGCTCGCCTACCATCGCGTCAAACAGCTCTTTGAGAAGCTTTCCGTCCTCCACGTCCTCAACAAGAAGCATTTCCTTCGCCCCCTCGTATGGCAGCTCTCTCGGTGCATCGGGCAGCCGCTTCACCGCTGACGGCGTGGTCTTTACAAGCAATCGGTTGTCATAAACTCCGCCAACCACCTTCCCGCCATAATATAGAACGTACTCACCCATCATTGCTCTGGCGGAAAGACCGCTACAAACGTCCAAAATAAAATCAACGTATTCCCTGCTGCTTGCCATAGCTTTATCCTTTCGCTATAAATTTCCGAATAATCCGAGAAGCTCTGATAGATTGTCAATAATATAGTCCGCCTTGCCCCCTCCAAGCTCAATGTCTTGGTATGCCGCAAGACCTTGTCGTATCCACACCGTAGTCATACCTATCGCCTTTGCAGGAATGATATCGTTATCCAGCCTGTCTCCGACCATCACGGTGTTCTCTGCCTCGCATCCTGCAAGCTCCATAGCCTTTTCAAAAATGGCCCTGTCGGGCTTGGCAACTCCAAGCTCTGCCGAGGTGACCACTACGTCAAAATACTTCTGCAGACCGAAGCCCTTTAGCCTCTCCTCTGCACCCGCAACCTGGTTTGCAATAATTCCCAGTCGATAGCCACGCCGACCTAATGCCGCAAGCGTCCCTTTCGCATCGTCATAGGGGAACTCATCCTCCGAGTGCCAGGGCGTTTTCTCAAGGCCAAAATTCTTAATCGCCGCCGAGTTGCCGTCAAATCCCATCCTTGCAAGCTCGATTCTCTTGCGGTCAAACTCCGTGAAAGAAATATCCGCCCCGCAAAGCATCTCTCTCGCCCTGTGATCGTAGGCCTCCGTCTCGTCCACCAGCGTCGATCCTATGTCAAAAAATATCCACTTAACACCCATATCACCCAAACCTTCTTTTGCTATATTATACTGTAACGCCATCAATCATCGCTTCTCCACAAAACGAAACGCCTACACCTGCCTTTTTAATAAGTAATACTTTTTGAGAATTATCACTCAAATTATACATCGAGTGAAGAAGGAGAACCTTATCTTTTTTCCCCTTCTTTATGTGGTAGGTCAATAGCATTTTGCGGTTTGGTTCTTGTTAGACGGCTATCTGCCGCCATTACAATCCCTTCCGACACATAAACACAGCACATTAGGGTAATTCGCTGTTATAGTATACTTCCACTTCTGCTAATTGCAGACGGTAATGGTCGTTATTCGATCCATCGTCATAAGGAGGCAAGCCAACCTTGGTGACGGTGATTTTTACGTGTTTTGCTTGCACGTCCGTAAAACTATAACACTGTTGTTTAAATTTAGGATTTTCACCGTTTACAACGGTAACGACAGTCGTATAGTTGACACCGTCAGCGCTGACTGCAATAGTGAAATCTACGGGATAACAGCAACTCAAGCTGGAATCCGCCGCCCAGGAATCCGTTCTGGGAAACAAGGATACTTGATTTATCGTTTGCACACTGCCCAAATCAAACGTGAGAATATATGGCTTTGCGGAAACGTCATCGGTATATGTATGAGCCGTCGTGTATCCCAAGGTTGAGCCGGGGATCTTTATGCCGTCAATTAAATTTGCCGCAGACCACTGCGCATTGGTAATAACGTTGTCGTTTGCGCTCACGCTCAATATATCTATCTTGTTTACGGTGGACTTCTCGGCAATACCGATTACCATACTCATATCATCGCTAATTGTAAGAGTCTTTTTTGTTATAGCATCTCCATTGATCGTGACGGAATAGTTATTCGCATCAGCACTCTTAGCCTCTACGGTAATTTGGGCATCCTTCACAAAAGAGCCCGTATAAGGAAGTGACACTGCGTTTCCGTTAACGTAAACGCTTAAAGCATATTTTGCAATCTCCCCATCGTCTGTTGTAATGCTTAAAGACTTATTGTTATATCGGATCTTTTCGAATACCGCGTTTACCGTCATATTGGACAGCACTGCGTATGTTTTTACTACGCTCGTGTCGCTGATGATTCTTTCGGGAAGGCTACCTGTAATTTCCACTAAGCGATATCCATCCTCGGGAATAAATTCCAACGTAATATTTTGTCCCTTTTCGGTTGAAAGAGTGTAAGGAAAATTTCCGACTGCTGCGCCGTTGACCTTAATACTGCCGCCGGTAGTAGTCTGAATAACCGCCTGATATGAAGCGCTTTCTTTCACTTCGTTTTCCTGCACTGTAAACTTAAATTCGCCCGCGGGAACGTTAAAGGCTACAAAATCCGAGTCCTCCCACGCATAAGAAACGCCATTAGGCATATTCGCGCTGACCGGAGCTCCGTTTGCGTATAAGGTAACACCGTTCAGTGTAACCATAGTATCTACGCCTTCGATACGCGGCACGCATACAACACCGCCCGAAGAGCCGTTTGAAAGCGTAATATTTAAAACGTATCCGTCTGAAGACCTTTCAACCTTGACTGCGATCCTGCCTCCCGCTCTTTCAACCGTTGCACTGACACGGGTGAGCGAACCGAGCTGAGGCTTGATCTGTACCGTGTTGAACGTCGGGCTCGTAGGCGTAATACCTGCGTTACACATATACAATAGCGAAAGAGGTGCGCCGGACCATGCGTGATTTTTCGTTTCATCACCGTTAAACATTGTTTGGTCTGCCCAACATTCGGGGAGAGTGGGATAACCGTCCTCTGTAAACGGTTTAAAGCGTTTGAGCGTACGCTCAACCGCTTCGTCGTCGGCTCCCATCATATACATAGCCTCAAGCACGTATTTTTCCATATACGGGCTTGCATTATAGGTGCTTGTCAAAACGGCCAGAATTTCATCGTAGCGGCTAACATCTGCCAAACCCGAATAAATCGCCATAGCGTTCGCACGGTCGTCTGCAACGCCGTTATCCGTCCGGTGATAATATGCGTTTTTGCTTGTGTCCCAGTAAAGCGTATCAAAGTTCTTTTCCATCAGCTCCATTCTGTCGGTAAGGAACTGAATATCGGCTGCCGCGGCTCCCGAGCCATCAAGCCGTGCTATGTCCAAAACTGTTTTAAGTCCGATATAATACCAACAGTTTTCTATGATGGCCGTATCGTAATGCTCGCCCCAGTCGATCCAGTCCCAGGTGCCGCTGCGGTGTGTTACCGCACCGCTTTCCGATATGCTCCACAGCTTGAGATATCTGAGCAGGGCGGGATAGGAATCAATCAGAAGCTGCTTATCACCGTAATACATATAGTATTGCCAGAAGGAATGTACTCCCGCCAGGCTCTGTACGGGTAACTCAAGATTGGAATTTCCTAAGGCGATCATAGAGGGGATCTCGCCGCCCCTCTTAACGAATCCTATCGCCTGAGTAAGCGTCTTCTTATAAAGCAAAGCCGCCCCCTCATCCATAGAATAAGCTGCCTGCTGCATATTGATCACGGCATCGCCAAACCATTGTGCTCTCTCGCGGTCTGGACAGTCCATAAAGCTGTCTCTCATACAGACGTAAAGAGTATCGTAAGCCTCTTGATACAGTTGATTAAGTATATCGTTGTCCGTCGATACGGAGCCGGTCATCGTCGTATCGTACCCCGATTGACGGAAGCCAAGCTCTAATACTTCAACGGTATCGGGAATGGTAAAGGTTATCTCGTATCCGTTCATCCAACCAAGAGCCTCCCAGACCTGCTCCCCTGCCTTCGTAATGTATTGAGGGGCGATAGAGGTGCTGTTGCCGTTTACCCAGGTATCGGATTTGATACTGATAAGCTCTCCTCCGGATTTACTTATTACCTTTAGATAGGGTGTGCCTTGAATATTGGTTTTGTTAACGATCTTATAGGTTGAAATTGTTTGTCCGTTATTAACAGCCGCACAAGAGTTGCGAACGGAAACGTAGGACTCCTGCCCTGCATTTTCAACCAGGTTATATTCACTTGCGTACGACGGATTTTCTGCCGAAAGTAAGGATATGGTATTAACATTACCGTTTTGTGCCAAAGAGTCTATATTCGCATTATAAAGCTCTTTTCCGTTACCATCCGTAACCTTTAACGAATAGATCTTTACAAGCTCGTTTATATCCTGTCTGATACCTATCGTGCTACCCTCTCTTTGCAGAGTGGTATCATTCATTACACCGAGCAGGCTACCGTTTAAATAGGTGCTTATTGTCTGCGGTGTAACCTCTATTTTTACGGTATGCCTCGTGTTATATCTGTAATCGTAAGAACCGCTTGAGTATAAGGATCTTCCGATCTCCGCGTAGGTAAGATCCTGCGTGGATACCATCCAGGAGCCGTTACGCCTTACGTGCGGCTTGAAGGCTACACCGTTGAAAAGAGAAGCCTGCCTGAAGCTTATCTGAGGCATATAGAAGTTATCGCGGTCGGCTACGCATACGCAAAAGCCGATTGCCGCACCGATGGGCTGACCTTCTACGTATGCAAGGGGTTCGGCAACTATCACCTCTGCCTCGAGTGTATAGGATTCGGGTAAAGACAAGCGAGCAAAGGCACCGTTGCCACTCGCCTTCGTCCAGGTGTTACCGTCAGAGCCGTTTGCCGTAAAGGTCGTAACCTCCTCCAGCCTCATTTGAGGAATAGAACGGAGAATAAGATTTAAGCGAGGGTCTGAATCCTTATAATATACCTCGCTGATGCCACCACGGTCATTATGGATACGGTTGTCCTCTATTATCTCATCCATATATACGGCGTCGAGCCAATCGCTGTCATCGTATCCGACGTCCGTCCATTTGATACCGTCCGAGTCAACCATCTCATACAAGGCGTTGTATTTGATATTTGCCTCGCCTATTCGGTCGTTATTAAGGCTTATAGGCTCTTCGTACGCAGGATCGAGCATCGCCTTCCACGTGGCATCGCTGTACAGTCTTTTGCCGTCGATATCTGCATCAAAGAAGAAGGCAGGTACGCCCGTGTTGATGGTACTGCTGCTTGTTTTTCCGGAATAGAATACCTGCACGGCGATCGTGTTTTCGCCTTGCACAAGGTAGTCGGAAACGTCCTCTTTGTCGTAGAACCAGGTATCTATGGAGTTGCCAAGCTTTAGCTGTCCCTCAAATATGACAAGCTCGCCGTTGATCCACAGCCAATATTTTGTGTCGGCACTGATACGCACTGTTGCATTTGTGGGTGCTTTATCAAGACGGAAGGTTTTACGCAGGGCAACCCATTGTCCCTGCTCTGTTTCCGTATCCGCCCAGATCCAGCTTGCCGCCGATTTGTATTCATCGTCAAATGAAGAAATTGACTCGTTTAATAAAGGGGGATCTACGAGGTCGGATGATCCCTCCTGGTCACCGGGCTTTTCGGTATCGTCCGATACACCGGGATCTTCGGTATTACCCGAGTCTCCGGGGCTGTTCCAAAAGCCACACGAGCTTAATAGTATTCCGTTTGCAATTAACGTTAAAATCATAATCCACGCTACCACCCTGTTGTATTTTTTCATAGCCGTTTCCTCCCGAAGCTTTAAATAATGATATAACAAAAACCATACTCTTGTCAATATTTATCTTACATTATAAGTGCTTATATTAATATTACCATATAAAAAAGAAAAATAAAAGAACACTATTTGCGTAAAAAAGTGTCCTTATTTGTGTTGATTTTTCTCGATTCGTATGTTAAAATAGGGTGAGGTGATGAAATGATCAAGCAGGAAATATTAAACAAAATTATGCCCATAACGGACGAGGAAAGATCTATTCTCAACGGTGCGGGTGTGGATAAAAGCATATATACCACTCATGGAGGGAGTATAATCAGACATAGCAAGCTTCTCTCCGACGGTCAGCTTATCCGCATAAGAACGCACACGAGATTCGTGCATTTCCCCGAGCATACGCACGACTATATTGAAGCGGTGTATATGTGTGCGGGTGAAACCACACATATAATCAATGGTAAGAAAATATATCTTCATGAAGGAGAGCTGCTATTCCTCGGTCAAAATGCAAAGCAGGAGATTATGCCTGCAGGAGAGAAAGATATAGCGGTTAATTTTATCATTCAGCCCTCTTTTTTTTATAAAGCTCTTGAAATGCTCGGGGCAGAGGAAACGCCGATAAAAAGCTTTCTGTTAAGCTCACTTTTTAATGATGAAAATCGAGGATATTTGTATTTCAAGGTTTCTGAAGTGTTGCCTGTGCAGAACCTTATCGAAAACCTTATTTGGACGCTGATTAATAATATATCGAACAAACGAAATATCAATCAAACCACAATAGGGCTTCTGTTCATGCAACTCATTAACCATACTGATAAGCTGGTTTATGAAAGTCGGGAGGATGCGGCTATAATGGATATTTTCCGTTACATTGAAGAGAACTACAAGGATGGCTCCCTTACTGATGCTGCAAGGATTTTGCACTATGATTTCTATTGGCTCAGTCACGAAATAAAGAATCGTACAGGAAAAACCTACACGGAGCATCTGCAAGAAAAACGTCTCTCTCAAGCGGCATTTTTGCTTAAAAATACAAGTCTTTCTGTTGAGGAGGTAGCCATCGCCGTTGGGTATGAAAATAAGAGCTATTTCCACCGCATATTTACAAAAAAATTTCAAGCAACACCAAAAAAATATAAAAATCAATAACGCAAATAACGGACGGAGTTTTTTCTCCGTCCGCTATTTCTAATACTTCTTAACTTCCTCTAAAAAGCAAAATAGCCCGAACCTTTTTCCAACGGTAAAAAGTTCAAGCTATTCGTACTTGGCTCCCCGAACTGAGTCTCGAATCCAGTGACTCGTGCATACCGCTTTAGCGGTATTGGGCGTTACGAGGAGATGTCCCAATTATTAGAACAACACCCCGCGAAAGTCCTAATTATACCCCGAGTAGCCCTTTCCCAGTCTCTTTGCGTAGCGAACAATGACTGTTAAGCCGGTGTCACTGTTAGTTCGAGCCCATCAGACAAAACAAAAAAGCACCTACAAAAGTAAGTGCTTAATTTGAGTTTATCCACAAGAATTACGCATCTTATTTACTTGTTTATATTTTTGTGATATTCAGCTAAAACATCGTATACAGTTTCTTCATCTCCAACAATAATCACTTTGTTCTCTCCATTATTATGGTCAAATGTCATCCTTAGCCCCTCCCGCTTATTCACCGCATCACAGAAGAACTCTGCAACCATTTTTGAAGATTCCTCCTTCAACCGCAAGATAACGCAAGCTGTATTCTTTTCGTTGAAGTCAGATCGCATATAATCATACAGAATAGCGTTTCGTTTTGCTTTGACCGCTGGTTTAACGTACGGGTTCATCAAAAATGCTCCTATCTGTTCTTCAGTGAATCTCCACACTCCGTCACATTTTTCTCCGAGCAAGATTCCGGCATTGAGATAATTTCTTAATGTCCTTTCTGTCAAACCGGTAATCAACGATAGATCTTTCAAATTATACATACATATTTTCCTTTCCTTTTTAATTAAATTATATCATACAAAAGCTTCCGTTTCAATTTGAAAATTCACAAGTTTTTCATAAGCATTCAACAGACTCGAAGATAATTCGGATTAAAAACCCATTTACTGACCTAAAAACACAAAAAAGCACCTACCGAAGTAAGTGCTTCATTTAGCTCCCCGAACTGAGTCTCGAATCCAGTGACTCGTGCATACCGCTTTAGCGGTATTGGGCGTTACGAGGAGATGTTCCAATTATTAGAACTACACCACGCGAAAGTGCTAATTATACCCCGAGTAGCCCTTTCGCAGTCTGTTCGCGTAGCGAACAATGACTGTTAAGTTGATGTCACTGATTCACGCCCATTCGGGAAGCAAAAGAAAAGCAGTCCTTTTCAGAACTGCTTTATGGCTCCCCGAACTGAGTCTCGAATCCAGTGACTCGTGCATACCGCTTTAGCGGTATTGGGCGTTACGAGGAGATGTTCCA
>JAZNWM010000259.1:0-32226 GCA_045593345.1 Eubacteriales bacterium | reverse complement strand
CAATCGCCCACTTTGGTGATATAATCTTTATAGTACACTATTCAAATATATTTTGAAAGGAATTTTGACAATGAAGGATATAGTTCGTCGCAATGCAGGAATAATCTCGGTTCTGCTGGCACTTGTGCTTTTGCTTGTTGTATACACTCTGCTTGCAACCGTTGATCTGGTATTTATGAAGGGTGATTTTCAGGTTGCCCGTATGGAGGACGTAAGAGTCGTTTCCGATCTTACCCTTGATGTCAAGGACGTTATTACAGGCGAAGAGCTTGAGTACACCTACGGTGACGGCAAGACCTTTGAGGGTGATTTTAATTTCAGAATTGAGATAGCAAAGACCCTTATCGTGAATCTGTTCACGTTCAAGTGGGAGGATGCGGATCACGTAATCGTTCTGACCGCAAAATAAAGCAAATCTACGGAGATAAAAAAGGCTGAATCACAGGATTCAGCCTTTTCCTTTTTATATAGTGATAATCCGACCGGGCTTTTCATCAAGAGCGTCGAGCTGCTCTCTGCCTCCGACGATGATTATGCTCTCATCGGCGAGAGCCTCGTCGATAATGTCGGCTACGGTAAGAAGGTCCTCTGCCGTCATATTCAGCATATCGGCACGAACAGCCGCCTCATCCTCCCTGCTCCAGCCGTTAAGATAGTCGGCGGTGGTAAGGGCGATTGCCGTTCTCGGTGTGATAAGCGTATCGTATTCACCGATGGCACCGATGATAAATTTGGTAATATCAACGCCATCCCTTACCAGCGAACGTAGGTAATCCGAGCTTGCTCTGTAGAAGCCGAGAGATCCGTTGGGAGAGGGATCGCGGTAGGAGTAGAAGGCGATATCTCCATCCTTTCTTGGTATGAAGCCCGTTCCGTAGGCACCGCCCTGTACTCTTACTGTGTTCCAGAGGTATTCGTAGGACAGAATGGATCTTGCTACACGAAGGATGCCAAGGTTGTCGCGAGCTCTGTCGCATCCGCCTGCCATAACCGCATAGGCTACCTTGGAGGGAAGGAGGAAGTACTCGCTCTTCTCGGCACAGACGGGCGTCCTCTTTCTTTCGGGAGATATGCCCTCGGGGAAGAGGGAAATAAGCTCGGAAATAAATTTCTCGTCTGCCTCTCCCGCAACCGCAACGGTAAGTCTTGCCTTGGTCATAAGCTTTTTAAGAAGCTCTGCAACCCTGCAGGTAAACTCCTTGACGGTATCCTGATTTTTGAGAATTTTTGAGATCGTGCAGTATGCCTCATAGCCCGAGAGATGCTCCGATGCAGCACCGACCTCGTTTCTGCCTGCCTGGGCTCTGGAGAGGGCAACCGACTCGCCCGATTGAAGAATAGTATCCTCAATATTGGACTTCGTCTGGGCGAGAATGTTTGCCATTTCGCTTGCATCCTCGATTTTTGTGGTGAGAAGCTCGCTGATAAGGCGGATAACGTCTCCACGCTTTGAATCCAACGCCTTGGCAGCTATCTTAAGATAGGGGGTAGCGATGCCATCCTTATTACCTATGGTGAAGGAGGCAAACATATTGCCGAGATTTGCCTTTATCTCGTTCTGCATCGAGAGGGCGTCGTATTTTTCGGTGGGGTAGTTCAACAGGGCAGCTGCCAGCATCGACAGACCTACAAGCTCGTCGCCCGCAAGGTCGGATGCGTCAAAAAGAAGCGAAACGTAAACGATACCGTTCGTTTTGATGGGACAGGTGACGATTTTTACCCCGTCGCACTCGCCTACGGTAGCGAAGGGACGGTCGCTTTTTTCGGGTATATCGCTAAGGCTGAGCCTGGGAATAGAGGCAAGTGCCTCCTCGGTGGGCTCGCTCTGCTGCCAGAGGCGAAGAGCCGCCTCCTCGTCGCGAATTTTCTGAAGCTCGTCCTCGCTCATTGATTCAAGTATTGCGGCAAGACCTTCTGCCTCGGCTCTTGCATTACGCTCGCCGAGTGTCTTGTCGGGCAGCATAATGACCTTCGCCTTGTGACTGTTATCAAGAGTCATACGGCGAAGCTCCTTTTCAAAATGATCGGTCGGAATTTTCTCTCTGACTGCCTTTATAGGAGCATCAAGGAGAAGACATTTCTCGGGCTTATCTGAGTAAACCCAATGACCGTAAAGAGTCATTGCATATACGATTCCGGTGGGAAGTGCACCGAAATCCTGCTCACGCAGTCTGAATTCTATACTGTTCAGGGTAGAGGTGATCTTGTTCTTGTCGATTCCGTCCTCTATCATCGAGGTGATAACACCCTTTACAACGGCGTCAATCTCGTCAAGCCGCGTTTCGTCGGCGTCGCGAACCTCAATAACCAGGGTCTGCTCTCTTGATTTCACAACGTACATCTGTGCATCCTTGGCAAGACCGCCGTCAAGCAGGGCCTTCTTAAGAGGCGAGGCGTTGGAGCCGCAAAGCAGGTCGCAGAGGATGGAGGCGGTAAGATTGCCCTCGGCATCCGACCAGTCGGTGAAGACGTAGCCGTAAAGGGCTCTTGCCTTGCCGTGCTCCTCCTCGCCCTCCGAAATCTCGTAGGATATATTTATCACACCTGCGTCGCGGGGCTCACTTCTGCCATCAAGGTATAGAAGCTCGCGTTTTTCATAGCCCTCAAGGTGGGCGTTGATAAGGGGAAGGAGCTTGTCAAGATCTATCCTGCCGTCAAGGAAGATTCTCGCGGCCGAGGGATGATAGTATTTCTCGTGAGATGCCTTAAAGCCCTCGTAGGTAAGGCTCGGAATTGCCGACGGAGCACCGCCCGAGTCGCAGGAGTAGGGTGTACCGCTGAAGAGGGCGGAGTTAAGTGCTGCTGCTCCAAGCTCGTCGGGCGAGGAATACACGCCCTTCATCTCGTTATATACGACACCGTTATAGCTCAGAGTATTGCTCTCCTCGTCGTATTCGTAATGCCAGCCCTCCTGTCTGAAAATAGAGGGGTTCTTCAAAAGATTGGGGGAGAAGACCGCGTCCATATATATGTCGGCAAGGTTCAGAAAATCGCTCTCGCATCTTGAGGATACGGGATACACCGTTCTGTCCTCGTAGGTCATCGCGTTAAGGAAGGTGTTAAGTGAGCCCTTAAGCAGCTCGGCAAAGGGATCGTTCAGCGGGTAATTCTCCGAGCCGCAGAGCACAGAATGCTCGATAATGTGGAACACGCCCGTATCGTCGGTTGGCGGTGTGGCAAAGCCAACGGCAAAGGTCTTGTTCTCGTCCTCGCGGTCGAGGTAAATGATCCTCGCACCGCATCCGTTGTGAGAAAGCTCGTACAGAGTGGCGTCTATTTCGTCAAGGGGGCTTTCGCGTACCAGCGAAAAGCCGTATTTTTCAATATTTATCATTTTTATCCTCCGTTTATTTTTTGTCCTGTGGTTGACAGATTTATTTATTTATATTATAATTATATCGTTAAGTAATAAATAAGTCAAGTAAATCTGACAAAACGGAGATAGAAATTATGTTTGATTTTGCGATAATCGGTGCAGGCGTTATCGGCGGTATGGTGGCGAGGGAGCTTACCAGATATACCAAAAGCGTCTGTATTCTTGAGAGGGGAGCTGATGTAGCTCTTGGTGCTACCCGTGCCAACAGTGCCATCGTTCACGCCGGCTTTGACGCCGCCCCCGGTAGTCTGAAGGCCAGGATGAACGTCCGCGGCTCCAAGATGATGGCAGAGGTCTGCTCACAGCTTGGAGTTAAGTACAGAAACAACGGCTCGCTTGTCGTAGGCTTTAACGAGGATGACGAGAGTACCCTTCACGACCTTTGTGAGAGGGGCAGACAGAATGGCGTTGAGGGCGTCAGGGTGATATATCGCGACGAGATCCTCTCACTGGAGCCTAATATCGGAGAGGGTGTTAAGGTTGCTCTCTATGCACCAACGGGTGCTATCGTCTGTCCCTACGAGCTTTGTATGGCGGCGGTTTGCAACGCGATGGACAACGGTGCTACGCTGAAGCTTAATTTCCACGTCGACTCTGTTGAGGAGTGCGAGGGAGGATACAGAATAATCTCGGGTGGCGAGTCGGTGGAGGCGAGGTATCTTATCAACTGTGCGGGAGTATATTCCGACGAGATTTCCGCTATGCTGGGCGACGATTCCTTTACCGTAAGGCCACGCCGCGGCGAATATCTCCTTCTTGACCGTGAGGTTGGCGGTCATATCAGCCACACCGTATTCCGCTGCCCCTCCAAGATGGGTAAGGGCGTTCTCGTGACTCCTACGGTTGACGGCAACCTGCTGGTCGGCCCCACTGCCGAGGATATTGAGGATAAGGAGGACACCGCTACCACGGCAGAGGGACTTTCGAAGGTTCGCACCCTTGCCTCCGAGCAGGTTAAGGGTATTGATTTCAGCAAGGTAATTACCTCCTTCTCCGGCCTTCGTGCGTCGGGCAGTACGGGAGATTTCGTTATTAGTATGCCGAAGAGGCATTTCCTTAATATTGCGGCTATTGAGAGCCCCGGTCTCTCCTCCGCACCTGCAATTGCCGAGTACGCCCTGTCGCTTATTGTTGATTCGGGCTATCAGGCAACCCCACGCGAGGACTTTGTTGGTACAAGACGGCCGATGCATTTCTTCTCTATGCTCTCGCTTGATGAGAAGAACAGGCTTATCAAGGAGCGTCCCGAGTACGCAAGGGTTATCTGCAGATGCGAGACGGTCACCGAGGGTGAGATACTCGACGCAATCCGCACCAATCCCCGTCCCACCGATCTTGACGGTGTGAAGCGTAGGACGAGGGCATCTATGGGCAGATGTCAGGGCGGCTTCTGTACGCCTTATATAATTGAGCTTCTGGCTCGGGAGATGGGCGTTGATTACACCGCGGTTACAAAGTTCGGAGGTAGCTCCTATATTAATTACGGTAAGACGAAGTAGGATAAAGATATGAAGAAGGATTTGGTAATAATCGGTGGCGGCCCTGCGGGTATGGCGGCGGCCGTAGCTGCCCACGAGGCAGGCATCAGAGATATTCTTATACTCGAGCGTGACGATGCACTCGGCGGTATTTTAAGGCAGTGCATTCACAACGGCTTCGGCCTTCACCGCTTTGGTGAGGAGCTTACCGGTCCCGAGTATGCATACAGATACGAGAAGATGGTAGCAGAGCTGGGAATAGAATATATGCTCAATACTATGGTTATTGAGGTATCTCCCCAGCGTGTGGTTACCGCAATGAACAGAGAAATGGGTATTTTCTCGGTGGAGGCAGGTGCTGTCGTTCTTGCGATGGGCTGTCGCGAGAGACCGAAGGGTGCTCTCAATATCGCGGGCTGCCGTCCCTCGGGAATCTTCACCGCGGGAACTGCACAGAAGTTCGTTAATATGAAGGGCTATATGCCGGGTCGCGAGGTGGTTATTCTCGGCTCGGGTGACATCGGTCTTATTATGGCACGCCGTATGACTCTTGAGGGTGCCAGGGTAAAGGCGGTGTGCGAGCTTATGCCTTATTCGGGCGGCCTTGCGAGAAATATCGAGCAGTGCCTTAACGATTTTGGTATTCCCCTGAGGCTCAGCCATACGGTTGTAAATATTCACGGTAGAGAGCGTCTTGAGGGCGTCACTATTGCCAGGGTTGACGAAAATCGCCGTCCCATCAAGGAGAGCGAGGAATACATTCCCTGTGATACTCTGCTTCTCTCCTGTGGACTTATCCCCGAGAACGAGCTTACCAAGGGAGCTGGCATCAGGCTTGACCGCGTCACAGGCGGTGCTGCCGTAAACGGTGAGAGAGAAACCGAGATACCCGGAATCTTCGCCTGCGGTAACGTTCTCCACGTTCACGATCTCGTGGACTACGTTTCGGAGGAGTCTGCTATTGCAGGACGTGCCGCGGCAAAATATATCCTCGGCGAGAGTCATAAGGATATTTCCGTATCCCTCGTCACCGACGGCAGGGTTAGGTATACCGTACCTCAGAGGCTTACTGAAATTGCCGATACGTCGGTCTATTTCAGAGTCAGCGACGTTTTCCGCGATGCAAAAATAGTTGTTCGCGACGGTGACAGAGTTATTATTTCAAAGAAGAAGCAGAGGCTTGCACCCGCCGAGATGGAGAAGGTGGAGCTGACGAAGGATATTATCTCCTCGCTCTCGGGCGGCGAGCTTTCCTTCTCAATAGAGCAGTAAGGAGGGCACCATAATGGCAAAGGAAAGATTTTTAACCTGTATAGTATGCCCCAGAGGCTGTCAGATGAGAGTAGAGCTCGGCAACAGCGGTGAGGTCATTAAGGTAGAGGGCAATTTCTGTAAGCGTGGTCTCGTCTATGCGAACGATGAATGCACCAATCCCAAGAGAACCGTTACCTCCACCGTAAGATGCAGATCGGGGGCGGTGATTCCCGTCAAGACCGACAGAACCGTTCCCAAGGATAGGATGCTTGACGTTATGGCAGAGATAAATTCTGTTATAGCCGAGGACTGTCTTAAGATTGGTGATATTATCATCAGGGACGTTTGCGGTACGGGTGCCAACGTTATTGCAACGGCTAACAGTAAATAATAAGAGAACCGCTCTTTTTCCCAAAGAGCGGTTTCTTTTTAAAAAAGACTTGTCTATTAAAAAAAAAGATGCTATAATTAGTTATAAATAATATAGAGTGACGGTGTCACAAGAGGAATGGCTATGAAAATATCCGAGATTCTGAAAAAAGATAAATTAACCCTGTCCTTCGAGGTGTTCCCGCCGAAGAACGAATCAGCCTTTGACAGCATCAGGTCTGCGACCGAGGAGATAGCCTCTCTCTCCCCCGCCTTTATGAGCGTCACCTACGGTGCGGGCGGCGGTACAAGCAGATTTACGCTTGAAATTGCTAAAAATATAGAGCGGGGCTTTGGTGTTCCCACCCTGGCTCACCTTACCTGCGTGTCATCTACGAGAGAGACAGTCAGGGCAAGAATCAGAGATATGCAGCAGGCGGGAATAAAGAACGTTATGGCACTCCGCGGAGATATTCCCGATCAGATGAGGGGGCTTGACCGTTCCGATTGGGATTATCTGCACGCGGTAGATCTTATCCGTGAGATACGCAGTCTGGAAGATGATTTTTGCATCGGCGGTGCCTGCTACCCCGAGGTACATCCCGAGAGCGACAGCCGTGCCGACGATCTTCGCTTCCTTCGTGAGAAGGTGGATGCGGGATGCGATTTTCTTACTACGCAGATGTTTTTTGATAACGCTCTGTTTTATAATTTCCTTGATGATGCTCGCGGCGTGGGAATTGACGTTCCCATTATCCCCGGCATTATGCCTATCACCAGGGCAAGCCAGGTAGAGAGGGCAATAAAGCTCTCGGGCTCTTATATGCCACAGAGATTTATCTCGCTTGTGGATAAGTTTGGCTCAAATCCTGCCGCAATGATGCAGGCGGGAATTGCCTACGCCACAGACCAGATAATCGACCTTTTCGCAAACGGCGTGACCAACGTCCACGTCTATACGATGAACAATCCCCACGTGGCGAGATCTATACTTAACAATCTGTCGGAGATTCTTGATAATGATTAATAACGCGATTCTGACCGAGAGTCTGCCTGCACCCGAGGTTGACAGAGCCGAGGCTCTACGCTACGCAGGGATGAGAGATAGCACGCCCGAGGCGATGGCTCTGCTTGAGGAGTGTATTCGTGAGGCAGAGGGCCGTCTTGTATACAAGGTGTGCTACCGTATGCTTGAAATTTCGCATTTTGGGGGCAGCGTTGATCTTGGATTTGCTACCGTCAACTCCCCGTCGGTTGCCAAAAGGCTTACGGGTTGTAATAAAATAATACTCTTTTGTGCTACCGTAGGCGTCGGAATTGACAGACTTATCGCAAGATACTCGGTTTCCTCTCCCGCACGTGCAGTTATGCTGCAGGCTCTTGGTAGTGAGAGGGTAGAGGCCCTATGCGACAGCTTCTGCTTGCGTATTGACGGAGAAGCAAGTCGTTTTGGCGGTAGTACTACCGTGCGGTTCAGCCCCGGATACGGAGACCTACCACTTGATCTACAGAGGGAAATATTTGCTTCTCTCGAATGCTCACGTAGGATAGGCGTCAGCCTCGGCGAGAACCTTTTTATGACCCCGACAAAATCCGTCACCGCGATAATTGGCGTAAAAATGTAAAGTATTGATTACATTACGAGGTATTTGTAATGAAAATTACCGATTTTATTAAAAATAATATTCTTATTATGGACGGTGGCTTCGGTACGATGCTTCAGGCAGAGGGGCTTGCGATAGGTGAGCTGCCTGAGGTGTCCAACCTTACCCATCCGGATGCTGTGACGAAAATTCATAGGGAATATCTTGACGCAGGCTCAAATCTGATTTCTACCAACACCTTTGGTGCTAATATACTTAAATTTTCACCGGAGGAGCTTGAGAAGATCATCTCGGCGGCGGTGGAGAATGCAAGAGAGGCCGTCCGTACCACGAAAAATAACGGTGAAAAATGGATCGCCCTTGATATTGGCCCTACGGGAAAGATGCTGAAGCCTCTCGGCGAGCTTGATTTTGAGGCCGCGGTGGAGATTTTTGCCGCTACCGTAAGGATTGGCGTGAAATACGGCGTTGATATTATCCTTATTGAAACGATGTCGGACAGCTATGAGACAAAGGCGGCACTTCTCGCGGCAAAGGAAAACTGCGACCTTCCCGTATTCGTGTCCAATGCATACGGCGAGGATGGCAAGCTTATGACGGGTGCGAGCCCTGCTGCAATGGTGGCGATGCTTGAGGGAATGGGTGCGGACGCTATCGGTGTAAATTGCTCCTTTGGCCCCAGAACGCTGATGCCTGTAGTTTCCGAGTATCTCAAATACTCCTCCACACCCGTTTTCCTCAAGCCTAATGCGGGGCTTCCCTCTGTCGTTGATGGTAGAACGGTGTACGGCCTTTCGCCCGAGACGTTTGCGGCGGAGCTTTGTGACGCTGCGTTGCTTGGCGTGGGAATTTTCGGCGGATGCTGCGGAACAACGCCTGAGTATATTGCCGCCCTGAAAAAACATCTTTGCGGTTTTGTTCACAGATCTGTAGAGAAGAAGAGCTTCACCGTTGCATCCTCCTATACTCACGCGGTAGTTTTTGAGGACGGCCCCGTCCTTATCGGTGAGAGAATTAATCCTACGGGCAAGCTCAGATTCAAGGAGGCACTTCGCTCGGGAGATATTGACTACATTCTTCGCGAGGCGATTGCCGAGGAGGAGGCGGGTGCCCATATTCTTGACGTAAACGTGGGACTTCCCGAGATACGTGAGAGCGAGCTTCTGCCCCTTGTCATAAAGCGGCTGCAGGCGGTCGTAAATCTGCCGCTTCAGATCGATACTGCCGATCCCGTCGCGATGGAGCGTGCACTTCGCTGCTATAACGGCAAGGCTATGGTTAATTCTGTAAACGGCAAGGCCGAGAGTATGGCAAGCGTCTTTCCTCTTGTGAAAAAATACGGCGGTCTTGTGGTGTGTCTTACACTTGATGAGAAGGGTATTCCGGATGGTGCAGAGGAAAGATTTGCTATTGCGAGGCGTATTTATGATGAGGCACTTCGCTACGGTATAAGACCCTGCGACCTTGTTTTTGATCCGCTGGCTATGACGGTCAGCACAAATAAAAACGCCGCCCGCGAGACTCTGCGTGCGGTAAAAATGATTCACGAGGAGCTTGGATGCCATACCTCGCTGGGTATATCTAACGTATCCTTCGGTCTGCCTCGGCGTGAGCTTATCAACTCTGCCTTTCTCGGTATGGCACTTGAGGGAGGGCTCAGTGCGGCGATAATTAACCCCCTTTGTACTGAAATTATGGATACGTATCACTCTTTTTTGGCACTTTCGGGGCTTGATAGCGATTTTTCGGGCTACATATCCCACGTAAGCGAGCAGACGGTGAGCGTTGATTTATCCTCCTGCGATCTTAAGACTGCTATAATAAAGGGTCTTCGCGACAGAGCAGGTGAGCTTACTCGCCAGCTTTTGAAGAGTGAGAGTGCGATTGATATAATAAACAGCTATATTGCCCCCGCACTTGATACAGTTGGTGCGGAGTATGAGGCGAAGAGAATATACCTCCCATCCTTGCTTATGAGTGCTGAGGCGGCATCATCCGCCTTTGAGGTGATAAGGGAATCCTCCGAGGCAGGTGCTAACAATGGAATCAAGATAGTTATTGCCACTGTAGAGGGCGATATTCACGATATCGGCAAGAATATTGTGAAGCTTATTCTTGAAAACTACGGCTTTGCCGTCAGCGATCTCGGTAAGGACGTCCCCCCCGAGAGAATAGCCGACGAGGTTGTCCGTCTTGATGCTCATATCCTTGGCTTGAGTGCCCTGATGACCACCACGCTACCCGCAATGGAGAGGACGGTCAGGCTTGTCAGAGAGCGTGCCCCCGGGTGTAAAATTATGCTGGGCGGTGCCGTTCTCAGCGAGGAATACGCAAAAATTATCGGTGCTGACTTCTACGGCAGAGATGCTATGGAAGCGGTAAGATATGCCGAAAGAGTTAAAAATGTAAATCAGACTTAACAAAAAAGAGCTGTTCTGTGCCTTTGCAGAACAGCTCTCGCAATAATTACTGTGAATTTCTTAATTTGATAGGGGATATGCCGTACATCTTCTTGAACTTGTAGGAGAAGTAGTTTCCGTCGTTAAAGCCGCACTCGTATGCAATCTCGCTGATGGTCTTATGAGGCTCGGAGCGTATCATTTCCTCGGCACGCCTCAGGCGGAGTAGGGTGACGTACTCGTTAAAGCCAAGACCGGTACAGCTCTTGAAGGTTCTGGAGAGATGCTCGGGACTGACGGACTTCATCTTGGCAACGGTGGACAGCTTGATATCGGTCATATAATTCGCCTTTATGTACCTTACGATGCTGTCAATAAGCTCGTTGCCCGTAGTAGCCTCCTCAAGACTGCCCGGGTGACGCAGGATAAGGTAAAACATCTCTGCGGTGTAGCAGTAGAGCAGCGACTTTGTATACTCGTCGGGATGGGTGTACTCATATTCTATCCTTCGGAAGAGCTCCTCTACGTTCTTCGCGATCTCTCGCGAACGGTAAAGATACCTTGATTTTGAGATAACCTCCTTCACGTCCGCGGGAATATAGTCCTCGGTGAAATTGATGAGAAGTCTGCTGTGACAGCTGGTGGTATAGTTGGTACGGTGAATAATTCCCTCGGGAATAAAGATAAGGTCACCCGCCTCCACGTCAAACGAACGGTCATCAATGAAGTAACGGCAATTGCCATCCTTCATATAGTAAATTTCATAATGGGGGTGATAATGCTGGGTGGACTCGCTGTAACGGCGATCAATTGCCTTGCTGAAATAATAATTATCAATTTTGCCGCTGATTTTTTGTTCCATAGTGCTCCTCAACTATCTGCCTTTGGCTGAAAAATTAATTACGGATATAGTTTAGCACAAAATATCAAAAAAATCAAGGAATTTTATTAAAAAACATATAAATTTTAAGGCTGATAAGACTTTATTGATATATAATTAAAGATGATAAACTATTTTACGGGAGGATAATAAAATGAAATATACCGATCGGGGTGTCGAAAATATCAAGATCGCATACGTTGGCGGCGGCTCGCGTGGGTGGGCGTGGAAGCTTATGAGCGACCTTGCGGTTGCGACTGATATCAGCGGCGAGGTGGATCTCTACGACATAGATTACGATGCCGCATACCGAAACGAGATTATCGGCAACAAATTTGCCTCCTGCGAGGGTGCAACGGCAAAATGGAAATACACCGCCAAAAGAAGCATTGGCGAGGCACTTTCCGACGCGGATTTCGTTATCATCTCCATTCTTCCCGCTACCTTTGACGAGATGGAGAGTGACGTTCATACCCCCGAGAAATACGGCATTTACCAGTCGGTTGGTGACACCACAGGCCCCGGCGGAATTATCCGCGGGCTTCGTACTATACCGATGATAGAAGTTATTGCCAAGGCTATCAGAGAGTATTGCCCTAAAGCCTGGGTTATTAACTACACCAATCCGATGGCACTCTGCATCAGGGCACTTTACGACACATTCCCTGATATAAAGGCCTTCGGTTGCTGTCACGAGGTTTTCGGCGTTCAGCGTCTTATTGCCAGGGCCGTCAGCGAGGTGAGCGGCGAGGCGGAACCCGACCGCAAGGATATAAAGACCAAGGTTGTAGGTGTAAATCATTTCACCTGGATTACCGACGCAAGCTATCGCAATCTTGACGTGATGAAGGTTTACGCAGCTTTTGCCGATAAATACTACGTTAGCGGTATTGAGAAGGAGCATCCCGACTCTACCTTTGAGGCAAAACACCGCGTCAAGTTCGATCTCTTCAGAAGATACGGCTGTATTGCCGCCGCAGGTGACAGACATCTTGCCGAATTCTGCGAGGGTAGCTGGTATCTCAAGGACAAGGAGCAGATTACCGAATGGGGCTTTGCCCTTACTCCTGTCAGCTGGAGAAAGGATGATCTTAAGCGTAGGCTTGAGAGAAGTGAGCGTCTTTGCAGCGGCGAGGAAAATGTCAGAATCGAGGAAACGGGCGAGGACGGTGTAAGACAGATTCGTGCTCTTCTCGGCCTCGAGGACTATATCACAAACGTAAATCTTCCTAACGTAGGCCAGATTTCCAATCTTCCTCTCGGCGTTGTGGTTGAGACCAATGCCGCCTTTCGCGACGATTCTGTGACGCCCCTGTTTGCAGGCGAGGTGCCCGAGGGCGTGTGGCAGCTTGTTTCCCGTCACGCCGATGCACAGACGATCGTGGCGAGAGCCGCAAGAGAGCGTGACCTTGATCTCGCATTCAAGGCCTTTGCAAACGATCCTCTCGTTGATCTTGATTTTGCCACAGCAAGAGGGCTTTTTGACGAGATGGTGGAGAATACCAAGAATTATCTTTCGGAGTATATAAAATGACAGAGATAAACAAAACACTATACATACCGCTGTACGGTAAAGCCTACGTCAGCGGGAGGGGAATTATCCTTGATGACAAGCGGGCGGAGGAGATATGGCAGAGTGCGGAGCTTAAGCTTTCGGGTAAATCCAAGTCAAAATGGCTTGCCTTTTATATGGGAATGCGGTCGCGGGTGTTTGACGAGTGGGTTCGTCACAGGACGGCCGAGGGTGAGCATACCGTAATCCACGTTGGCTGCGGTCTTGACAGCCGTGCCACGAGGGTTGGTATGTCCCGCGGAACGTGGTATGACGTGGATTTTCCTTCTGTAATAGAGGAGCGTATGCGTCATTTTGATGAGAGTGAATGCTACAGAATGATTTGTGGCGATATTCGCGAGGATGGTTGGCTTGATGCTATTCCCGACGGGGGCTCCTGCGTCTTGATTATGGAGGGCGTAAGTATGTATCTTTCTCCCGACGAGCTTTCTGCATTTTTTGGCAGGATAGCAGAGAAATTTATCAGGGTGTCCTTGCTGATGGACTGCTACACCACCTTCGCCGCCAGGGCATCCAAATATAAGAACCCCATAAACGACGTAGGCGTCAGGCTGGTTTTTGGTATTGACGAGCCACGTAGCCTTGAAAACTGCAGCCTCAGATTTATCAGCGAGCACAATATGACGCCCGATTATCTTATAGACGAGCTTTCGGGTGTGGAAAGGGCAGTCTTCCGCAGGGTTTACGGAGGCAGAATATCAAAAAAACTGTATAGATTATACGAATATGAAAAATAAAAAATACAGAATGTGGAATGCCTCCATTCTGTATTTTTCATAACCAACTATAAAAGGGGTAATTTATAATTCCCCCTTTTAATATTACTTCTTTGCAATAACCTTCTCGCTCTCGCAATCAAAGAGATATGCGTTAGCGTAGGGAACGGAGAAGGTGATCTTGGTATCAAGCTTGGGTGTATCGTGGGGATCAACCTTGAGAATAAGGCTGTCCGATCCAACGCTGACGTAAACGTTGGTGTTGTCACCGAGAAGCTCGGTAAGGTCAACGGTTGCCTCAAATACGTAGGAATCGGGCTGCTCGCCGAGAAGGATACCCTCGGGACGGAAGCCGAGTGCAACCTCCTTACCCTCAAGTCCCGCTACGGTAGAGTCCGAAAGAATATGCGAAAGCTCAACGCGGCTACCGAGGGCGTTAATCACACCGCCACCAGTGACAGAGCGAACGAAGTTCATAGGGGGCTCACCGATGAAGCCTGCAACGAACATATTTACGGGGTTGAAGTAAAGCTCGTAGGGAGTACCAACCTGCTGGATATATCCGTCCCTCATAACAACGATCCTGTCAGCCATAGTCATAGCCTCGGTCTGATCGTGGGTTACGTAGATGGTAGTAGATCCAACCTTTCTGTGAATATCGGTAATCTCGGAACGCATCGTAACTCTCTGCTTTGCGTCAAGGTTGGAGAGGGGTTCGTCCATAAGGAATACGCCAACCTTACGAATAATGGCACGGCCTACCGCAACACGCTGACGC
Organism: Eubacteriales bacterium; assembly: GCA_045593345.1. GTDB lineage: Bacteria > Bacillota > Clostridia > Oscillospirales > CAG-272 > UBA1740. The sequence continues at coordinate 17,799 of JAZNWM010000259.1, read as the reverse complement.
TGACCGCCCGAGAGAGCTCTCGGCTTTCTGTCCAGATAGTCGGTAAGACCGAGAATTCTCGCAATATTAGTAACCTTCTCTTCAATGACGTCATCGTCAACGCCCTGAAGGGTAAGGCCGAAGGCAAGGTTATCATAAACAGACATATGGGGATAGAGAGCATAGCTCTGGAATACCATCGCGATCTCACGCTCTCTGGGGCCCATCTCGTTGGCACGAACGCCGTTGATAAGGAAATCACCCTTACTGATATTCTCAAGGCCTGCAATCATACGCAGGGTAGTGGACTTTCCACATCCCGACGGGCCAACAAGACAGATAAACTCGCCCTGCTCAATCTCCAGGTTGAAGTCGTGTACGGCGTGAAATCCGTTGGGATAGATTTTGTTAATTCCTTGTAATGAAAGATATGCCATGTTTAATCATTCCTTTCAGGTTGATTAATTTCGTTTATTTTCTTGCGTAGGAAGGATACCGCGTATCCTATATCGTCACCCGTCGTACCCTCAAGAACGAGGATGGCGTCGGGATTGTGCTCATAGATTTTTTTCAGTATGAGGTCATAGTCAAGTATACCCTTGCCGACACCGCACTGTATAAGCTTACTCTCGCCAACTGTGAAATCCTTGATATGGAAGAGAAGTATCTGCTCGCCGAAAAGCGAAAGTCCCCTGTCAAGAATATCGTAGGCGTTGGTGTAATTTGAAATATCAAGGTAGTTGTAGAGGTCGAAAATCACGCGGATATTGTCCCGTCCGATACGGTTGATTGCCTCACGAAGCCTTTCGGGAGTGTGACACACGTGACCGAAGGCACCCTCCATACCGATAAATTTGCCCTGTGATGCGGCGTAATCTGCAAGATTGCCGAAGCATTCTACAACGCGGTCAAGTGCCTCGTCCGAGTGGTTCATCGGATGGTATATCCAGGGATCGCCGTTATAGGAGCCCGTTTCCGAGCCGACTACCTCACATCCGATATTGCCTGCCACACGAAGATAGTCCTTGAATACTGCGATACCGCGGCTGATCTTCTCTTCGTTTGGATGTACGGGGTTAAAATACGCTCCGATAAGCGGAATCTGAAGGTTGCGGTCGGTAAAAGCACGTCCGATCTCTTCGGCACGCTCACTCGTGATAAAGCCCTCTTCGTACTTTACGTCCTCGGTGCATTTGTATGCTACCAGCTGAACGCCCTCAAGTCCTGCGTTGATCACCGCATCGGCAACCCGCCCCTCACCCTTACAGCCGAGATCGTGGGCACGTATCATTAATTTCATATACTTAACCTCTCGTCCTTAAAATCTCGGTGTAGCATAACACGAAGGGAGCAACTCCCTTTGCATCATTCTCAACCACAGGCTCGGAGATATAGTATTCGTATGAGCCGTCGCGACGGAGATTGTTCTCGGGACCAAGGCCTGCCACAAGACAGATGCCGCCGAGATTAAGCTCACCCGCGTCGCTTACCTTAAGATATCTCTCGCAGATGCCGTCGAAGGTCGCCTTGCCAAGCGAGGCGTATTTTTTATCAATAACCCCCAGCCTTGCACCCTTTAGCATAGCGTAGGCTATCATACTGGAGCCGCTGGTCTCAAGATAATTGCCCTCGCGGCCGGGCTGATCCACTACCTGCCAATAGAGTCCGCTGTCGTCGCGGAAGGCGGTAATGCTATCAATAAGATGACTGAAGATGCGACCAAGTCGCTCTTTTGCCTCACCCTCACCGACGATCTCGATTATGTCGACGAGTGCAACGGTAAACCAGCCGATAGAACGGAGCCAGAAATTGCGTGAAAGTCCGCTTTCCTTATCCGCCCAGAATATAGATTTGGAGCAGTCAAGACCGTGATAATAGAGCCCTGTGTCCTTATCTTGCATATATTTGTTTACATTTTCAATCTGATTCAGCATATCAGAGTAGTCACCGCCACCGTATTCTCTCGAATAAAGTGCACTGAAAACCTGAGCCATATATATGCCGTCAAGCCAGATCTGATGGGGATAAATGAGCTTGTGCCAGAAGTTGCCCGTATTGGTTCTGGGCTGGGAGTCAAGCTGTGCCTTTTGCTTATCAATTGCCAGGCGGTATTTTTCCTTGCCCGTCCTGCGATAAAGCTCAAACAGCACCCGACCCTCGTTGATATCGTCAAGATTGTACTTTTCAATATCATACCCGAGAATGCTGCCGTCCTCAGCTACGTAGTAGTCGATAAAGCTCTCGGCAAATTTAAAATACTTGTCATCACCCGAGATCTCGCTCATTTGTAAAAGCGAGGTGATCATACAGCCGTCAATGTAGTTCCAGTGCGGCTTTTTACCCTGTCTTATGCTCTCAATATTCCATATAGGAAGGTCGGGCGTGGACTCGGTAATAAGACGGTCAATATATCTGTCAATATTTATGTAGGCGTTATTGTCCTGCATAAGTTCATCCCCTGAAATTTATTTTCTGATAAGCTCGCTAATATGATCCGCGACAAGCTCGTCGCCGACAGCACCCTTGACGGTAACGTCCTTGATAACAAGCCGTCTGACGTTGTCAAAGTACATTCCCACGCGACAGAATTCCTCCATAAACTCACGCATAGCGGGTCTTGAGGGCTTCGCATCCTCGGAGAAGGTGAAGAGAATGTTCTCAACGGTAATCTCGTCGATAGGACGCTCGGGCAGGCCGTCGCAATAGCAGGCCGCTGCCTCACAGTCAAGGCAGGTCATATTTCTGAAGGTAAAGCTGCCGAGGTAGGGAGTACGCTCGTCAATGGGCAGCTCCTTTCTCGACCAGACGTACTCTGAATTTCTGTCAGGGTCGCAGCAGTTGTACCACATATTGATTACGATGGGGGTAATAACGCCCTCCATCCTGATGTTTTCAAATACTACGCCGTCAATTACTGCGTGCTTACCGCGTCCTCGACGAGTCTTGATACGCAGGCCTCTGTCGGTTTGTCTGAAAACACAACGGTGAACCGTAAGGTTTGTGACACCGCCCGCCATTTCACTGCCGAGAGTGACCGCACCGTGACCGAATTCCATAAGGCAGTTGCGTATGGTGTGAAGGTTGGCAGGCGTCTTATACTTCCTGCCGATGTCAATCTTGCCCGATTTGATGGCAATACAGTCGTCACCAACGCTGAAGCGACAGCCGATAATGTCAACGACGTCGCAGGCCTCGGGATCGATGGCATCGGTGTTGGGGCTGTCCTTGGGGGCGGAGATAAACATATCGAGGAATTTTACGTTCCTTGAGAAGAAGGGATGCATCTGCCAGCTTGCCGCATCGCAGGCGTGAATGCCGTGTATGCGGACCCCGTCACAGCGGTTGAAGAACATAAGCCTCGGTCTGCCGAAGGGCTGAGACTTAACGTCGATCCACCAGCCGCCAACAGGTGCGTTGCCGTCCACGATGCCGCGTCCGACAATGGTAATATCATCGGCGTGCTCGGCGAAGATAAGTGCCTGGTGCATAGGAATAGCATTGCCCTCCCATACGCCGAACATATGCTCGCCGCCCGTCACCATATCAATAGTGGTACCGGGGATAACGGGGTATTTTGATCTGTCGGGCGAGCCCAGCAGCCTTGCACCCTCGGGAATTTCAAGAGTAATATGACTCTTTAAGCAAAGAGGTGATACGAGATAGGTTCCCTCGGGGAAATACAGCCTTGCACCCCGTGGCAGACAGTTAATAGCCGTTTGTACGGCAACCGTATCGTCGGTAATACCGTCACCCACCGCACCGAAATCGCGTACGTTTATAGCCGCACTTTCGCCCTTGGTGACAAACACCAGCTCTCCGTCGAGAGAAGGGGAGGTCAGGGTGTATTTGGTTTCGGGTGTCAGGTTGAATAGCGAGAAAACGTTTGTATCGCCTGAAAATACCTGTTCACCGTCAAGAAAGATCACGTATTCTCCGTCCTTGTAGTACGGAAGGTCGTTCTGCCATTCAAAGCAGGCCGACGTGGATGAGGTGAATAGTAAATTAATCATTTTGAAATAGTATCAGCCTTTTCTTTAGCGTCGTTAATGATTTTTATCAGAAGATTCTTGATGCCAATGAAGAGCATATCAACGGCAACGTACAGAACGCCGAAGAGTATGGGCTCAACGCCGATAAATATCTGTCCGTCAACACCGTTTAGTGTATTAAGTATAACGTTGACAGTGTTATAAATCCACGCAACAATCCAGACGACAACTACGCCATATATCATATTGGTGAAGAACGTCCAGAATTTTCTTTTCGGGAACAGCATCCATTTGTTGTTGCTATCCGGGGTAATTGCGAAGAAACGAAAAGCATTGTTTACAAGAACGTCGGTGACCATACCCATAACCAAGCCGAGAACCACGATCATATCAAGGGTGTCCCAGATATACATACCGAGTCCCCAGTAGATGAAGAAGCATACCGCACCGTTAAACCAGAATTTGATAAACAATGCTTTAACGGGGGAGGGGATTTTGTCAATAAATCCATTGGAGCGGTATTTCTTTCCGGGGTCTGTATTGGATTTGGGATAGGTTTTTTTATCTGCGTTTACGAGCCTGTCAACAGCGTTTGTGTTGATTTTTGGAAGCTTAGACTCATTTTTGCCCTTATCGGGCTTTGGTGTATTTTTTTCTGACATTTTATGTCCTTAGTCCTCGCTGGCGATATCGATGCTTGCAATGTTTCCGCTGCCCTCAACCTCAATAGAGGTCTTGATCTTCTTAAGCAGCTTTGCAATCACAGGCTCAAGAAGAACGAAAATCATAGTGATTACAATAAGAACAGTGTTAAGCGTTATGGTATCGCGAGCAGTAATAACAAACTGGTTTTCTCCGCCGCTGATAATGATGGGATTAGGATTGATCTCTACATTCAGAGCGTAAGAAATGCAGGATAGATAGTGACAGTTGGCGAAAATAATCACTCCGTACATAACCATCATTAAGATAATCATACCAACCTTCGGCTTCTGACGCTTCGGGAAAGCATTAAGCATACACACGAAGGAGAGAATGGTTAAAAGCATAGTTACGAATGCTGCAAGTCCTGCATTTGTACCCTCAAGTCTTGAGCTTACCAGCTTTGCCGTAGTGTTTGATATGTAGGTAAGGTTGAGTGAATACTGCAGAAAGGCGATAAGCAGTGCTGCAAGAGGAATGGACTGAGGATTCTTTTTGAGAGCAACGAAGAACTTACGCACTTTTTCTTTTATCCACGCACCAAATGCCTTAAATACGTTTTTAGAATTCTGGTTTTTCATATCAGCCTTTCCTTATCTTATAGCGTTGGTTGATTCTTTATCAAAGAAGTGCATACGGTTGAAGGAAACAGAGATATCCTCGCCGTAACTGTAATTAGACCATTCGCGGAACTTGGCGGTTACCTTGTGACCGTTAATATGACCGTGAATAAGCGTGCTTTGTCCGAGGTTCTCGCAGTTGTTAACCTTGATGGTGACGTCACAGCCCTTAACAATATTTTCGGGTCTTACGCCGAGGGTGATCTCCTTGCCCTGATAGGATACAAGGCGTGAGCGTTCCTCGTCGCTTAACGGAACATTAATGCTGCCGTCGAGAACGAGATGATCTCCCGACACGGTTGCGGTAAAGAAATTCATAGGGGGAAGACCGATAAAGCTTGCTACGAACACGTTTGCGGGGGTATCGTACAGCTCCAGGGGAGTACCGATCTGCTGAACGTAGCCCATAGACATACAAACGATCCTGTCGGCAAGAGTAAGTGCCTCGGTCTGGTCGTGGGTAACGTAGAGCATCGTTGCACCGAGACGCTTGTGAAGGAGAAGGATCTCTCGTCTGGTTGCTCCGCGGAGCTTGGCGTCAAGGTTGGAGAGAGGCTCGTCGAAGAGGAATACCTTAGGTGTACGAACGATCGCACGGCCCATAGCAACACGCTGACGCTGACCGCCTGAGAGTTGCTTTGGTTTCTTGTTGAGCTGGTCGGTAAGACCGAGTATCTCTGCCGCCGCCATAACCTTTTCGTGGATAACGTTGGGATCCTCGTGAAGCAGGGTAAGAGAAAACGCCATATTCTCATATACCGTCATATGAGCATAAAGTGCATAGTTCTGGAATACCATAGCAACGTCTCTATCCTTTGGGGGCATCTGCGTAACGTCCTTACCGTCAATGATAAGCGTACCCGAGGAAATATCCTCAAGGCCTGCTACCATACGCAATGTTGTGGATTTACCGCAGCCCGAGGGACCTACGAGAACGATAAGCTCGCCGTCCTCAATGTCAATGTTGAAATCAAAGACCGCCTGAACGTTGTTATCGTATATTTTGTTTAGATTTTTCAAACTTAAAGAAGCCATACCGAGAAAAATCCTTTCTGATTATTCTTGTACTAATGTCTTTTCGTATTCAGCCAGCTTTTTGGATTTAATGCATCCGATAATACCGCCGGTTATAGCACAGGCTGCCGAAATAACAAGATATGCAACGCAAAGATAAAATTGAGGGGGCTCCATAACCTGGAGATACTGATTTTTCTTTATTTCAATAAAGGTATAGAAGGCGTTGAGAGGAATGCCGAAGATACGCACTATCTGTAATACTCCGATTACTGTAAGAAGGATAGAATACTTCATATCATAGGATTTAACACCCTCGCTTGACAGGAATACGAACAGCATAAAGAGCAGATTGTAGATAATGGAGACGCCTATTTCAATGTTGTAATAATAATCTCTTACGTCTGATGTGTAAATAGAGATAAAATAGAGTGCGTTGAGAAAGATAGCTACGTATGCGAGATTTGCCGAAATTTTATTTTTCGTATAACGCATTCTATCGGTTTTTACGTCTGCGATATTTGCCATTTTACTCCTCTCCTTTCAGAAGCTGCTTTTCCTTTTTCATAAGGACGGTCTTGAATACCATATTTGCAACGTTAAGCAGAGATATCAGAACAAGGATACCGAACACCAGGACGGAAATATCAAACCAGAAGGTAGAGTAGGGACCGGCAAGGTTGTTGGGGTCAAGACCGTTTCTGATAAATACCGATTCGGGAGCCGTTTCTATCAGATCGGTAAGCTCTGTGAAATCAACTGCAAGAAACATAGCTTTATAATAAAATACATTTATAAGTCCCCAGATAGCCACACCGACGTTGGCAACAGAGCTTATAACAGTTGTACAATAATTTGCAACGTAATATCTTCTGCGTGTGTGATTATTGAACACGAGGCAGGATGCAGCCAGGATAACAAGCACAACGCTGAGTGCGGTAAAGGTTTTGTTGAAGGGCTGCATAGCGTAGAACATTTCTACACCCTTAAAGGTTTCCTTTATTGCAACGACCTTGTAAAGGAAATATGTATCGGTGGATACGCCGAGAGAGTATGCAAAGGTCAATGCGGTAGCCGCAAGGCAGAGATAAGAAATTATTCTTTGAAGCTTCATTTGTAATCTGTACATAGTAATTTCCAATCCGCCGTCAGCTGGGCGACGGCACAATAATTTGGGTAATGGTGTATTATAATAAGTTATAAATAAGCGAAATTTAACCGAATTAGATTTTTTAATAAACTATAAAAGTGTTTTTTGCTTTGGCAGAGGGGAAAATCCCCTCTGCCGTATTGTTTATCAGATATTAAGCTGATAAATTATGGATTCTTGCTAAAAACCAATTACTTCTGCTCGAGAGCCTCGAAGCCGTAACGAATGATGTCAACGAAGAGGTTTTCGCTACCCTTGGACTGAGAGAACTTACCGGTGGTGGAAAGGTTGGTAAGGTCTGCGATAGCGTCGTTCTCGGACTGGTTGGTGGGAAGAGAGGTGGGAACGATGGAGTACCAAGAGTTCTCAGAAACCTCAAGAAGAGGATGCTTGATAAGGCCAAGGCCGATAGCGGTAGAAATGTTACCTGCACCCTCCTTACCAACAATGTGAGTGCACTGATACTCGAATGCCTGGCTCTTTACGAAGGAAAGAGTAGAACCAAGGAACTGACGAGCGTAGTTGGTGTAGTTACCGGAAGCCTTATCCCAAAGCTCCTGGAAGGTAGCGTCTGCGATAACGGGCATCTGCTGACCGTTGAAGTTGAAGGTTACGTAAGAGCCGTCTGCATTGGTCTTAATGAATGAATCAGGACCGTAGGACATAAGGATCTGACCTTCCTTGGAGTAAGCGTAGTCGATAAGAGCAAGAGCTGCATTAAGCTTGTTAGTGTCGTTACCAACACCTGCCTTAGAGATTGCCCAACCGTCGGTCTTAACAGATCTCCAGGACTCGGTAAATCTCATATAAACGCCGTTAGGATCGCTGCCGTCGAACCAATGAGCAACGGGAACCATAACTGCCATATACTTCTCGCCATCGTCGAGGTGAGTCTCGTTGAAGACGGTCTGGGTCTGGTTGTAGTCATAGTGCATGAAGCCGTTGTCGTTCTGAAGCATAAGCTTGGTCTCGGTGTCCTCACCATTTACGAAGGAGGAGGAGATAAGACCCTCGGATACCATTGCGTTCATTCTGGCGAGAGCAACGTATGTATCCTGCTCCTGACGTGCATCGTGAAGCTTGCCGTCAGCACCTACGTAGAGGTAATCCTGTCTGGACTCAAGGCCACGAACGCCGAAGAGAGTACCAGCGAAGCGGAACATATCAACTCTTCTCTGGTTGTTGTCGTCCTCTCTGGAGAAGAGACCGTTAACTGTCTCGGTACCGTTGAGAGTCTGGGGGTTAGCAACTACGCAACGAAGAAGAGCTACAAGCTCGTCTGCGTCCCAAGCTGCATCCTGGCCGATGAAGAGGTTAGCACGGTTAGTGCCGTAGTAGCCGTTATAAGCCTTGTCGATGTAGTCACGAAGCATATTAACTGCCTGAACACCGGTAACAGTGCCTGCTGCAAGAGCATCGTTCATATTCTTGATGATGTTGCCTGCTGCATCGTAATCCTTGGTAAGCTGGATAACTGCAGTACCCTCAGCGTTAGCTGCGTCTACAACTACCTTGCCGCTGGTGGGCATGTAGGGAGTGTAAACTGCTGCTGCAAGGTTCTTGGATGCGGATGCGGAGAACTGACCCTCACCGTTGAGAAGCTTCTCAACCCAGTCGGTTCTCATAAGGGGCATACGCTCGATGTCGTCAACACCGTCGAAGTAGGGAGAATAGTAGATAGCACCGGTAGAAACGTCACCGGTAATGGAAAGACGTACGATGGGGTTAGCCTCAAGGTAAGCCTTGAAGTTAGGCATTGCATCGAGGTAGTCAGCAAGGTTGATAAGGTTGCCTGCAACACCGGACTCAGAAAGCTGAGTAGCGGTACCGGATACCATATCTACGCTGCCGAGATCACTCTGCCAGCTCTTGAACTCATTGGAAGCAGATCCACCCTGATACTTGTTTTCAAAGTTAATACCAAGCTTGTTGGAAACTGCAACCCAGGTAGGCTTAAGGTCGCCTGCACTATAGGTCACGCCGTCTGCAAGGGTGATACCGTTAGGGTACTTTTCAAACTGAGATGCATCGAAGAACAGACCGGTAGACTTGCTGTTGTAACCGGTAGCCATTCTGAGGGTTGTGCCCTCTGCGTAGTTAAGAACGTAGCCTTCGATAGAGTTGTTGGTGGGGTTCTTCCAGTAGTTCATCAGTCTGTCATAAGCGTTCTGCTTATAATAGAGATAGCTTTCTGTGCCCCATTCCTTTGCGAGAGCAATAGCTGCTGCGTAGTTTTCCAGGTTGGGGTCAACTACAACGTCGCCGCCGTCGTTGCCGCCGTCACCTGTACCGCCGTCACCTGTACCGCCCTGGTCGGGACCGGGAGGGTTGGGCTTGTCGAAGAGACCACAGCTTGTGAGTGCGAAGCTCATTGTCATAACGAGCACGAGAAGGAGTGCGAGGATTTTGCGTGTTTTCATTGGGGGACCTCCTAAAAAGAAATTTTATTTATTAGCCGCATAATATGCGATACTAACCGAAGTGGATTTGGGCGATGGATTATTCCTTAACGCCGCCCATATTTACGCCCTTGGCAAAGTATTTCTGAATGAAGGGGTAAATAACGAGAATAGGTATAATTGCACAGACGATAAGTGCGTAAATTGCCGAGTCTGCAGCATAGGGCTCATTCCAGCCGCCCATTACGTCGGGATCCTGGAATTTTTCAAGAGAAAGACGGATAAATACCTGAAGGGGATGCTCGTTAGCATTGGTCATCATTCTACGTGCCCAGTAGTAACCGTTCCAACGGGAGATTGCAAAGAAGAGTGCAACCGTTGCAATGGTGGATTTGGACATAGGGATATAAACGTTGGTAAGAACCTGCATTTCGGTAGCACCGTCAACGATGGCCGCCTCCTCAATCTCGGAGGGAACACCCTCGAAGGCGTTACGGAGAAGGATAATGTTCATTGCCGCCATACCCATGGCAATAACGACGAGCCATTTATCGTCGGTAATTCCCATAGAATAGAAGACGTCTCTTGTCTCACGGTAGTTCAGATACTGGGGAAGGATACCCGCAGAGAACCACATTGTGAATACAAGGAAAAAGTTGAATGATTTGCGGAACAAAAGTCTCTTTTTGGATAAAGCATAAGCACCGAATATCGCTACCAGCATTGCCCAAATAGTGCCGTAGAAGGTGATAAAGAGTGTGTTGGTGTATGAGTTCCAGAACATCATATCGTTAAACATACTCTCAAATGCTTCAAACTGAACATCCTTAGGGAAAAGGATGATCTGTCCGTACTCAACCGCCTCTCTTCCGCTTATTGCAGAAAAGACCGCGTAAAGGAAGGGATAAAGACAGCATATTGCAAACACCGTAAGGAAAAGGTAAGACAGTATTTTAAAGATAAGCTCGGATATTTCTAATTTTCTTTTCATAAATTATTCCCAACCTTTCCTATTAATAAAGTGAAACGTTAGATGCCTTGCGGGCGACGGTGTTGGCTCCGATAACGAGAAGCATTCCGACCACGTTGTTCAGCATCTCTGCCGCCGACGATATACCCTGAAGCTTGGGAACGTCCATACCGTATCTTTGTGCGAAGGTGGAAACAACGTCTGCGGTAATGTAGGTTTGGGGATTGTAGAGAAGAAGAACCTTCTCGTATCCTACGTTAAGCAGCGAGCCGATACGGGTGATAAGCATAATTACAACGGTGGAGAGGATAGAGGGAAGCACAACGTATCTCATCTGTGCCATCTTGCCTGCACCGTCAATCTGTGCCGCCTCGTAGCTTGTGGGTGAAATGGCGATTATTGCCGCGAAGAATACGATGGAATCGTAGCCTGCGGTTTCCCATATACCGCTTATCTGATATATTGCTCGGAAGAAATCGGGATTATTTAAAAGACCTGCGTTTCCTACCTCCTCGGTAATCAGACCGAGATTGAAGAGAAATCTTGAGATAACACCCATTTCTACGCCTATCGTACCGGATGACTGACGCACCAGCATAGTAATAAGGGTGGTCATAACAACCGTAGACATAAACTTGGGAAGATATGTAAGAACCTGATATACGCTTCTCGCTATATTCGATTTGATCTCGTTGAAGAAGAGAGCGATGATTATAGGCATAGGGAAGCCGAAGCAAAGTCCGTAGAAGGAAATTACGAAGGTGTTACGGAACGCACGCCAGAAATCCTTGGACAAATCTGTGGTACCCTGGAACAGCTCAATGAAGTAGTTAAAGCCCGAATAAAACTGGTCTGCTACCTCGGTGTTCTGGTCATAAATCTTGAAGCAGGCAAGAAGGTCGTACATCGGGAAATATCTCCAGAACAGGAATACCAGCAGCATAGGCACCAGCATAAGATAGAGTCGCCAGTCCTTAAGGACTATGCGGGCTACGTTGAGCCAATGGTGCTTTTCGACGTCATCTCTGACCGCCTGCTCGGGATCCTCGTGATATTTTCCTGTGGCCTCGTCGTACACAAGATAATCGGATGCTAATTTTTTCATAAACGTGCTTCCTCCGTTGTTAAACTTACTAATTAAATGTTAAATGCTTATTCATTTCCGTTATTGCCGTATCCGTCATTTGGCCCTTTAGCCTCGGCCTCACGCTGAAGCCTGAAGAGGTAGGCCCTCTGATCCTCTATCATACCGTCGGTATTTTTCATCAGTATCACCACAACCGCCGCAAAGAGCAGAGAGATAATATCTGTGCCGAGATAGACGAGCAGAGTATCAAGCCTGCCGCCGAAGGGAAGTGACAGAAGCCATCTTGCGACCTGCATCGACAGATATGCAGTTGCGACGAAGATAAACAGCCTGGTTCTGCTGCTCCTCGCACCGGCCTTACCCCAGATTCTGAAGTATACCATGGCAACAAGTGCGGCACAGTTGCCTGCACAGTAGATGAGATACTGCTCAGGGCTCGCTCCCGACGCGATACAGAATACCGCACCGCCAAGGCAGGCGGGAATCAGGGCGAACCAGCTCCAACGCATCATCACGATACAGATAAAGGTAAGCGTGGTGGAAATTACGATGGGCTGTGCGACAAACCATTTGTTAGATGCAAGGGTGGCAATCAGCTCGGATACGATAAGCAGGGCTCCAAAAATGAAAAGGTCAATATTTCGATATTGCTTAAAGGTTATTTTATTCATTATTTAATAAGCCATCTTACCCCTTATAATTGTTGTTTCATTTTACACCTACCAAAAAACCTTCGCCTTAATTATTTTGACAGAAGTAAAATTATCTCTTGATTTTTTTGATATTCTTATGTAAAAAATGAACTCTCACATACAAAAAAAACAGGCGTTTTTGTGCATAATCAACAAAGCAATTTTGTCTTAAGGAAAAATATCAACTTATTATATAAAGGGATTGAAAAAAAGAAAGGACCGAGCCGTATCAGACTCGGTCGCAAATTGTTTAAGATAGACGCTAATGTCCGGCCTGCTTTGGGTGTCAGAAAATCCCCACTGCCTTTAATATGAAGGAAGCTACAAACACCGTAAACGCAGAGGATATTGTAGTGAATACCACAAGCTGTCCTGCCAGCTCGGCGTCAGCCCCCATCTCCTGTGCCATCGGTACGCTGGAAACGGCAACGGGCGTGCAGAAAACTGCCACGAGCGATGCGAACTGTGCACCGCCGAAGCTGTTGCGAAAGGCAAAATATGCCACTCCGATGCCGAGGAGGGGAACGATAAGGCTGCGGATTATTACGCCGCCTATAATCTCTCGCCTGAGAGAGGGAATTGCAGAGAATTCAAATTGTGCTCCCAGCACCAGCAGGGCGAGGGGTGTGGCGATGCTTGAAAGATAATTCAGCGTCTTCCATATTGCAGGGATCTCGGACAACCTGAAGGATACGTCCCATTCAACGAACAGTGCTCTGATACCCAGCGAGCAAAGTCCGGCCACAATGCCGATAATAAGCGGATTTTTGACAATGCCCAGCAGAACCTTCTTGAAATTCGGCTTTTCACCGTCGTTGTTAAAGATAGAAAGACCGATAACCGCCAGGATGTTGAAGGCGGGAACCATAAACGCCGACAGCAGCGTTGCAACCGCCGCCCCCTCACCGGGGAAGAGGCTGGATGCCAGGGGAATACCGATAAGGGCGTAATTTGAACGAAACACACCCTGCAGCAGAGCTCCGCGGCGTTTTTTCTTATCAGTAAGGAGAAAAACAGTGGGGACGGCTACGCCGAAGATTATAAGCAAGGCTACAAGCGAGTAGATAATGTAGCCGAAGCCCACCGAGTCAATGCTTTGTATTCCGTATACGTTAAGGAAGAGCATTACGGGCAGAAATACGCGGAAGACAAGCTTGTTTGCCTTCTTTGAAAGGTCTGCGTCCATAAGGCCGATTTTCTTGAGGAAATAGCCTACAGCAACGGTGAAAATTATCGGTGCGACCGAGTTGAATGCGAAAATTAGCGATTCCATAATTTTCCTTTCTTGATGAATCCTATCACGTTTCGGCATAACGGTATGCCGTTTTTGTTACAAAAATGCGAAAAAGAGGGGGTTACTCAAAAACCGGCAGGGCGTAGTAGCTTCCCATCTCCTCAATGACGTAAGAGCCATTTGCCTCAATTCTTGCAATCTCGCTTCCGTCCGAGCGGTAGATTACATAGCCTGCGGGACTATCCACGCCCTCGGTTGTGCTGAAGCGTACGGTCAGAGCCTTGCCGTAGCGGTACTCCTCATCAATTAAAAGGCCGTTTACGAGGTAGCCCTCGGGAGCTGTGACGGCAATATAAGCCATTCTTGCACCGCAGACGCTGCAGATAAGGTTGACTCCCGATGCCTGACAGTCGCTGATGCGGTCCTCACACCAGTCGCACAGGTGATCGTTATCGCCGTCGGAGCATTCGGATACAGCTTCGCCGCACACCTCGCAAAAATGGTCCTTGTCCACGTCATTACACAACGAGGCTACGTCTCCACACCAGTCGCATATATGGTCGGTAGGGGTAGTATCTGTGCAAAAATGGAGCTGCTTGTCGCATATATCACAGTCGTGATTTTGGTCAAAATCGCGGCATTCTGTAAGCTTTAGGTTACAAAAATCGCAAAAATGATCAGAATTCACGTCAACACAGTCAAGAATCGGTAGACCGCAATAGTCGCAGACGCGAGTGTTATCCTTGTCAATACATTCGCTGATCCTGCCGCACAAGTCGCAGGTGTGATCCCAGCCCGGATCGACAGGACATCTGGAGGTCTCCTTACCGCACAGATTACATTTATGATCGTTGTCGGTGTCGGCACAGGCGGTGAATATTTTATCACACTGCTCGCATTTGTGGTCGGCATTTTCATCGTAGCAATCGTGACCGATGCCGATATCGGCAATGCCGCCGTCATCGCAGGCGGATAGTGTGATCAGAGCGAGCAGGCTTACAAGCAGGAAAATAACAATTTTTATCTTCATAATTATCGTCTCGGTTCGTTAATTATCCTCATCGTCGCAGGGCTTTTTTGTCAAAATCCCCTTTTCAATGGCGGGCATAACGGTATTATCCATCATTTTGTCAATTTCATCATCGGTCATCCCCTCAATCATCGCCTTGATGCCGAGGAAGTTCGATATTCCCATCAGCATATATGCCACCGAGTCGGTGTCGGCAAGGGTCACCTCACCGTCAACAGCCAATGCCCTCGCGTAGCTTTTTGCAAAGGATTTATAGTAGTCTACGAACATCTGGCGGTCTATAGAAAGACTTCCCCAGATGATGTTGTATACGTTAGGCTCGGAAACGGCGTACTTAATGAAGCACTTGATGCCCTCACGCTCCTTCTCGTATCTGCTCTCGCAGGCTTCTATACTCTTCGCAAGACGGGTTCGTATCTCGTGCTTGTAGGTTTCCATAAGGTATCTGTAAACGTCGGTCTTGGTCTCAAAATAGATGTAGAAGGTGCCTACTGCCGTTCCGGCGTGCTTACATATATCCGATATAGACGTAGCGTAAAAGCCGTTCTTGGCAAAAAGCTCCTGGGATGAGGCGAGAAGCTTCTCCATTTTGATTCTTCCGAGCTCGGTTTTGGGTAGGTTTATTCCCTTGACTTCGATTATTTTGTCTGCCATAGCGTCTCCTCTGCAATAAATTACTCCTTATTATAACATTTTCCGAGTACTTTTGCAATAGTGTTAATTCATTTTTTTGGACATTTTATACAAAAATAAATTTTTAACAAAGTTTTACATATTAAATATTGACAAATACAATAAAAGATGATATAATGGATATGTAGAAAATATGAACAATATTCATATTCAAAAAATGGAGGAAAACAAAATGACATTCAGCGAACTTTACGTAGGACAGAAGGCATCTGTCCAGAAGACCTTCAGCGATGCAGATCTCAGAGCATTCGCAGAGGTGAGCCTTGACACCAATCCCATTCATCTTGATGAGGAATATGCCAAGACAACTATCTTCGGAAGGAGAATCGTACACGGCATTCTCACTTCCGGTCTTATTTCGGCAGTTCTTGCTAACAAGCTTCCCGGCCCCGGAACCATTTATCTTGGTCAGGAGCTCAGATTCACCGCTCCCGTATTTCTCGGAGACACCATCACCGCAGAGTGCGAGATCGCCGAGATCCGCGAGGATAAGCACATCGTAAAGCTTAATACCACCTGCTACAACCAGGACGGTAAGGCTGTTATTACCGGTGTTGCAACCGTTAAATTCTAAATTCAAGGAGAAATAGAAAAATGGCAGATTACAAGTCTATTCTGTTTGAGCAGATGATAAAGGACTTTGCTGAGAATGAGGTAAAGCCTCTTGCTCAGGAGGTTGACGAGCAGGAGCGTTTCCCTGCCGAGACCGTAGAAAAAATGGCGAAGATGGGCCTTATGGGCATTATCGTTCCCAAGGAATACGGCGGTGCAGGCGGCAATTACCGTATGTATATTTCGGCTGTTGAGGAGCTTTCCAAGGCCTGCGGTACTACCGGCGTTATTCTCTCGGCACATATGTCTCTGTGCGTAGCTCCCATTCTTGAGTACGGTACCGAGGAGCAGAGAAGAAAGTACCTTCCCGACCTTGCCAGCGGAAGAAAGATCGGTGCGTTCGGTCTTACCGAGCCCAATGCGGGCACCGACGCTGCAAACCAGCAGACCACCGCCGTTGAGATGGATGATCACTACCTCCTTAACGGTAGCAAAATCTTTATCACCAACGCAGGCTATGCGTCCACCTACATAATCATTGCTATCACCGGTAAGGGCCCCAAGGGTCCCGAGATGTCCGCCTTCATCGTTGAGTCGGCATTCGAGGGCTTCTCCGTAGGTAAGAAGGAGAAGAAGATGGGTATCCGCGGCTCGTCCACCTGCGAGCTTATCTTTGAGAACGTTAAGGTTCCTAAGGAGAACCTGCTCGGCAAGCGTGGCGACGGCTTCAAGATCGCTATGAAGACTCTTGACGGCGGCCGTATCGGTATCGCGGCACAGGCTCTCGGTATTGCAGAGGGAGCTCTTGATACCACCATCGCATACGTTAAATCGAGAAAGCAGTTCAACAGAACCATTTCTCAGTTCCAGAATACACAGTTCGTGCTTGCTGATCTCGCAACAAGAATTGCAGCGGCAAAGGCTCTCGTTTATATCGCTACCGATGCGAAGCAGAACAAGCTTCCCACTCTTTCGGTAAACGCGGCACAGGCGAAGCTCTTCGCGGCTGAGACTGCTATGGAGGTTACCACCAAGTGCGTTCAGCTTCACGGCGGCTACGGCTACACCCGTGAGTATCCCGTAGAGAGAATGATGAGAGATGCGAAGATTACCGAGATCTACGAGGGTACCTCCGAGGTTCAGAGAATGGTTATCTCGGGTGCTCTTCTCAGAAAGTAAGGTGAATAGATTATGAAAATTATAGTATGTATTAAGCAGGTGCCTAACACCACCGAAATTAAAATCGATCCCATCACCAACACGCTGAAGCGTGACGGTGTTCCCAGCATTATTAACCCCGATGACAAGACCGCTATTGAGGCGGCCCTCCAGCTTAAGGAGAAGTGCGGTGCTACCGTAACCGTTATCACGATGGGCCCCGCACAGGCGGAGAAGGCTCTTCGCGAGGCTCTCGCTATGGGTGCTGACGAGGCATTCCTCCTTACCGACCGTGCATTTGCAGGAAGCGATACTCTCGCTACCTCCACCATCCTTGCCGCTGCTATCAAGAAGCTCGGTGCCGACGTTGTATTCTGCGGCAGACAGGCTATTGACGGCGATACCGCTCAGGTTGGTCCCCAGATCTCCGAGCATCTCGGCATTCCTCAGATCACCTATGCGGCTGCTATCGATTACGACGAGTCCCGCGGTGCACTTATTGTAAAGCGTCAGTTTGAGGACAGATATCA
>JAZNWM010000258.1:0-2148 GCA_045593345.1 Eubacteriales bacterium | reverse complement strand
CAGAACGACATGGCTACGATCCGACTTGCTATTGCAATATCACAAGCTTCAATTTGAAACTTATAATAATCAACATATGTTTTACAATAATTAATTGTTTTTTCTTTTCCAACGTCTGTTAGACAGAATGATAGGTTGCGTTCCAAAATGCGTTCGTCTTTTTTTATGGCCGACAATTGCTCTTGCTCTGCCTTCTCTCTTTCCCGATTTATTGCATCTGAAGCATCCTTAAGGCATTTGCGTATCATTTCGCGAGACAAATATTCATCGTGATATGCAATTGGGACATCAGCTTTGGCTAGAATATCAGACATATAAAGTTTTGCTTTTTCATAACCTGATTGTGTAGAGAGGTTTTCTTTGCTGATCTCATCATATTTTTCCTTAACCAACCTAACAACAATATCATATTTAAAAAAACTCATTTCACCTTTAATCTCCTTTTAAAATCAAAAAGTGCGTAGCCGAAACTACGCACCGAAAAACGCAGTTTCGCTTCTGTTGCGACACAGTTCACACCTACTTCAAGATATGACAAGCAAAGCCTACGTTTTTACCAAACGTAAACTTGAAGTAAATATTAAACTGTGTCGCACAATTATTCTATCACAAAATCTTTGATTTGTAAATATATTTTTTCTTTTTTATTGCTAAATCTTGATAAAATGGTGGCAAACAGGCATAGGGAGATGCGTTATTACAGTAAAAAACATAAAAAGTGGTTATGATTGGTGCGAATCAATTTAAAAAGATAAAAAAGCTCTTAAACAAGCATTCTTCAGGAGCCTTTTGCTGGAGGCTGCGGCCGGGTATTCCTATTTGCTACGCAAACGGAAGATACCCACGCTCTCCGTCTGAAGAGTAAGATTGGCTTCTTGGAGGTGCAGGAACGCAACCGTCGCATAGTCGTGCTGTGTCGCTCAGTACACTCGCTTCGGGCACTCCTTGCTTGTCGGGCGGCGAGCATTATCGCCGCCCTGGGTTGTCAACCTGGCGAAAAAACGCTTATTAACCGTTTTTGCTTGGTTGCAGATTAGAACCCCGAGCCAAGTCGCTCGGGGTTCTAATCTGCTGCACCGTCAAAAAACAAAAGGACACCCACAAGGAGTGTCCTTTTGTTTTTTGGAGGTGCAGGCCGGATTTGAACCGGCGGATAACGGTGTTGCAGACCGGGGCCTTACCACTTGGCTACTGCACCAAATTTTTGATTGCCCTAATATTATAGCAGAGCTTTTTGGGTTTGTCAAGGGCTTTTTCACTTTATTTTCAGCTTTTGCAGAAGAAAAATACGCCTTTTCGCCTTTTGCTCTTGTAAAATGCTTTGTTTTATGCTACAATATATGTGAACAGAGAAAATTTTGTGCATTTTACGAAAAAGGAGGAGGCTATGGACTTTATTAAGGAAGCAATTGAATATCTTCGCGAGCTTAATCTGGTATCGATTACCGTAAGGCTTATTCTTGCGATGCTTCTCGGCGGAACTATTGGTCTTGAGAGGGGAAAGCAGGGACGTGCGGCAGGAATGCGTACGCATATATTCGTTTGCCTGGGTGCAACTCTTACCACGATGATCGGGTTTTACGCCGTACAGGTGCTTAACAGCGTCGGCGATCCTCTTCGCGTAGCGGCACAGGTTATCTCGGGCATCGGTTTCCTCGGCGTAGGTACAATTCTGCTGAAGGGCAGATTCCAGATAACGGGACTTACCACCGCGGCGGGCCTCTGGTGTGCGGCGGCAATCGGTATCGCTCTCGGTGCGGGCTTTTATGAGGGTGCTATCATCACCTTCGTCTGCTCGGTGCTTACCGTCACTATATTCTGGCGTGTTGAATATATTCTTAATAAAAAGTACCGTCGCTTCGGTATTTACGTGGAGATCAAGTCGGCGTATCATATCAGAGAGGCTGTTGATTTTATAGAGCATAACTATCGCGTCACCGACGTGCAGGTAACCGCTCCCCGTAGCGGCACCACCGGCAACGTGGGAATTGAGGCAAACGTACATAACAGAGATCTTTCCACCTCGCCCGATGAGGTCGCCAAGCATCTTGAAGAGCAATCCTACGTTGTTTTTGCCCTGGAATCTATATAAAAAGCTTAAAAAAAAGGCGGCACAAGGCCGCCTTTTTTACTTTTTGATTATTTTTT
>JAZNWM010000257.1:0-7103 GCA_045593345.1 Eubacteriales bacterium | reverse complement strand
CAACGAATCCTTCATCGTGCACAGAGATAAGGTAAAGGAGCTTCGTAAGCTCCGTATGCGTGTGTTCACTCTGATGCCCCTTCTTATCCGTACCAACAACGTCATCAGCGAATACCTCATTAAATATCCTCAGGCTAATATGAAGAAGTACCTGATCTATATCCTTGAGAACAGATACGAGGATAATAACAGGTTCAAGTGGATATGGGAAAACGACGGCTTCTTCAGCTGCAGTAACTACTACTACGTTTCTGCTCTTGGCGAGTTCTATTCCTACTACGAGAGCTACGAGGAGAGGTTTATTGCGAACTATACCCAGAATGAGACAGCCCGTGCTACCATTAAGGCGGAGTATCTCAAGGAGCTTCGCGGTGCAGGTGGCGAGATCTCGGCCCACAAGAAGGAGAGCAAGGAGAAGGTCGCTGAAATAGCCGAGCTTAAGACACAGCTTGCCAATGTGGAAACGCCCATTGAGGATGCCGTTGCCAAGGTTATCAAGAGCGAGATGAGGGAGCTTCTGCCCGAGATGCTCAGCAGCTATATTTCCGAGGCGGCAAGAGGCCTTACCGTTGACGACGTGGACGATACGGTCTGCAAGGATGAGCATAAGGCACTTAAGACTGCCTTCGGCCAGTTCCTGCTTGCAGTAATCGGTGAGTACACCTTCAAGAATGTAAAATCCGGTCAGAAGACCGTTGAAGAAAAGAAGGCCGACTATATTTCTCTCAACGCGGAGGTCAAAAACGTATTCATCCGCCGCGTAAAGCAGTTTATTTCTGACGTAAACGACAGCGACGAATATAAGGGCAAGAAGACAAGATAACCGTACAATTAAAATCAAGGAGACTTTATAATGAAAACAATTTCCTTTTTCTCATATAAGGGCGGTGCAGGACGAAGCACCCTCGCATACAACGTAATTCCGATCCTGGCGGCCGAGCATATCAGACCTACGGCAGAGTCGCCTATTATCGTCGTTGATACCGACGTTGACAGCTGCGGTATGTCCTATCTCGTTAAGGCGGAAAAGCAGATTACCGATACCAACTGCATTCAGCACCTTCTCGGAAATCCCTTCAATATGAAGAGCGAGGGCAGTATCAAGAAGCACCCCTTCTTATCTCAGCTTATTCCCGTAGGCAACGCTTACGGCTATCCTGTGAATGACGCCATTCTTTTCCTTCCTGCTAAGGATCTTAAGAACATCGGCAAGGATGCGAAGAATAACTACTCCGAGGCAGGTCAGTTCCCCTATATGGAATCCCTGAAACGCTTCCTCGAGGTTTGTGACGAGAAGTTTGACGTTCCCGCAGTGATCTTTGACTCTGCGGTAGGTAACTCCGCACTTGCGAACATCTCCAACGAGGCGTCGACTGTCATCATCTGCGTAATGCGTCCCACAACACAGTTCGTAAACGGAACACGCCGTTATCTTCTCGGCGTTGAAAACAGCGAGAAGCTGCTCAGCAGCGATAAGCATATCGTTCTCGTTCCCAACGTTATTCCCGAGGATGCGATCTCTATCAACGGTCTCAGATATCCCGATGCCGCAATCAGCAAGATATGTAACGATTTCGATGATTTTGAGGACGGCACCAACAACACATATCACTTTGATATGCTCGACCGCGACGAGTTCGGTATTCCCGCGGTAAAACGCTTTATGTGGATAGAGGATGCACTTTATATCAAGCCTCAGTCCGAGCTGAACGATAATGAAAAGGTCGCTTTGGGAAGATACCGTAAGCTTGCGAGAATCATTAACGACATCGACGCTGATTATTAATCGGGAGGATCCGGTATGAAGGAAATTTCTGTTGAAAAGAACCAACAGTTGGATGCCAATAAGAAGAGTATAGAAAAGTTCTTTGATAACAACGTTTGCGACAATATTAAGGTATACGTATTGGGCGGCACGAAAACTCAGCGTTACGTAAGACGCGTGAGCGACTACGTTGTTTATATAAATAACATTCTCTCTCTTGCTTTTATTTTTGCTCACGGATGTCTTCGCTGCAATAAGGACGGCAAAAAGCCCGTAAAGCCCTCGAAGCAGAGCTCCCTGCGTATAATCAACAGCCTTCGCAAGGCCTACGTTCAGTATCCCGCCACCAGCGAGCTTGTTCAGTTCGTGCTTTCGGATATTCAGTTTGAGATGCTTAACGGCGATAGCAGTGAGCTTTACGAGGTTTTTGAAAATCTTTGTAAATTCTCTAAGAGCTTCAGCCTGACGAAATATTATAAGCTTATTTCAACCTGGAAGGCAGAGCCCTCCCGCTTCAGTATGGATCCCTGCGAGCTGTCGGGAATGTTCTTAAAGATGCTCAAGAGCATGACCTTCCTCTCCGAGTATGATCTCGTTCAGAGTGACGGGGAATTCTTCTTTATAAAAAAGGATGGCGAAAACGACGAATACGATAGGATCCCCGTAAGGCACCATATTTATTACGATCCCGAGCAGGACATTAAAATGTTCTATTCGCTTTATAGCGTAGAGTGCTTTGGTGACGTTGACGACGAGGATAAGGTGCTTGGACTCAGATATGTTTGCGGAGACGGATATCAGACGGTGGCCCTCAAGGTCGGCGAGACCGCTCCCAAAAACGTAGAGAGCTCCGCATATATTGAGGCGGATCCTGAGGATTATTATTACGAGATAATCGGCGGAGAATGGAATTCCGAGTCGGACGACCAGGAAGCAAAAAAAAACAGTAATTTTATAGACCAGGTTCACGCGATCAATTATAAGTATATAAAAAATCTCGCACTGTCCATCTCGGACGCCATAAGCACTAATCTGGGATCAAAAAGAGCACTTTACGATGCGTATCATTTAAGGCATAAGGATATCTTCGGAAAAATCACCTCACCTGACAATATTGACAGCCTTCCTCTTGACTGGGACGGCATTATCGTAATGCTTCTTATAGAATCCAGCCCCACCAGCGTGCTTGAAACACTCTTCCGTACGGTGTCGCAGACCTTTATTACGATTACCAGAAACCTTTGCAAGCGAATCGATAATCCCGATATGATAATATACGGATTGACCGAGGAGGAGCTGCACGAGAAGGTGGACGAGATAATAAGAACCAAGCTGATACTTGGTGAAACGGGCGGATTTGGAAAGATTCCCCGTCACCGCTCGGATGTACGCCTTCGTGCACGTGCAGAGGCTTTGCTGATCGTTTCCTCGCTTTCCGCGGTGCTTGAGGATGAAAATACCGAGAGGACGATTTGTGCGGGAAATATATACGATAATATCTCTCTGCTCGAGAGGATGAAAAAGGAGGATAACGAGGATCAGAAATGCAAGTATATTTGTATTATCCTCGGCGAAACCTTCCGTCATCTTTCCTGCTTCTATAGGGGAATTATCGGATACGGAGAGGTGAAGGGACGCTTCGATGCCGAATCGGGTGACGTTTGCTTCTCCGAGGCAAAGATAGCCTCATATCAGAAGAAGATGTATGCCGCCTTTATGAAGGCTGCGAAGGAGGAGGCAGACCTGCTTAAGCAGTATAACTCGTCCGAGCACGAGGATATGCTTCAGCTGATCCATCACTTTGCCGAGATCTGCGACAGCTGCAGCTCGACTAACCACAGCTCCTCGAAGGAGGAGAAGAATCTTTATTCTGCCATAGGCAGACACGATATTCTTAATATCGCCGAGTTTAAGAGCCTCGTATTTGATTTTATTAAAATGTTCCCCGACATCACCGAGCGAAACGCGGATAACTGGATATCCTTTGCACTTGACGTTTTACGCTACCTCCGCACCGGCAGGCTGAAGGGAACTGCAGACTCGCCCACACACGCAATATATCCCTTTACCGCAACCTATAACCGCGGCAACGTAAACTACGACGGATATAAGACGGTCACCTTCGTGCTCAATATCAATTTTGACGGCGACGGTGAGGAGAAGAAGGAATATATCAACGTACTAACCGAGTTTACCTATAACCTCAGCAACGTATTCTACTGTCTTCCTAACGTTCTTCGCTCTAACAGAAGATGGTGGATAGACCCCGTATTAATTGATTTTAAGGATTTCAACGAAATATTCGATGATTCAGAATAGGAGATAAAATGTTAGCAAACAGACACTATATGCTTGATGCTTACGGCTGCTTTGTTGAGCAGTCAAACAGCATTATGGTTGTAAACGACCTTTTGGTACAGTTGGCAAACGATCTTGATATGAAGCCGATTATGCCTCCCTTCCTTGTTCCGTTCTATTACTGTGCAGATCCCGAGGACGTGGGCGTAAGTGCCTTCTGCATCTGTGCTAACGGCTCGCACATTACAATCCACACCTTCCCCCACCGCTCCTGTTATTTCGTTGATATTCTCACCGATCAGTTCTTCAGCGAGGCCGACGTCACCAACGCAATTCAGAACCAGATCTACGCCAGCACTATCAATACCAACGTCGTTGACAGACGCGTGTTTGAGGGTGTTGACGGTAATATCGACAGGGGCAATGATTTCGGCCCTCACTATATGATAACCGTAGATGACGTGGACGTCAGCTTTGAGGAGATCTTCTCTTGGCTTGATAATATCTCTTCGAGAATAAATATGCACGCCATCTGCCGTCCCTACGTTATCTTTGATAAGACCACCGATCCTGACTATATCTCGGGCTTCCTCGTGGTGGCACAGAGCCATATTGCCTTCCACTATTCGATAAAGGAGCGTCAGGCGAATATCGACATCTTCTCCTGCAGCTTTCTTGAGAACGGCGTGGTGGAGGATATTCTTCACGAGTGCTTTGGCTCTAACACCCAGGTAAATCTTTTCGCCAGAGGCAGTAAGCATCATATCCGCTGCGAAACCGCGTCAAGAGCTGCACGAATCAAGCGTGACGAGGCCTGGAGAAGCAATATTTGATATCCGAAAAAAGCTACATATTTATTATATAGTGCATCGCCTTTACATTTCTGTATTTATATGGTGTATTAGCTATACAATATATCCGTTTTGTGCTGTTTATAAAAGGCTTTGCGGTTTATAAAAATGTGGCTTAAAAGCGGCTTGTAAAAAGAGAACGAAGCGTTTAGCGTGATACTCCGCTTGGAGCATCACGCAGTCAAATCCGTCTTTGACGGGTGAAATCCTCCTCTGGTGGATGAAATCGCTTTCGCGATGAAATCCTGCTTCGCAGGTTTTGGTAAGACGGATTTGATTTCATCCAAGACAGTACCTTGGATTTCATCTGAGCAAAGCGAGGATCTCATCGTGGTGGAATCACGATTTCATCAAACAGAAAAAGAGAGAACATTTCGGCTACTAACCGAATTTGTTCTCTCTTTCTGCTTGTTATAAGGGTTGGGGCTTGGCCCAAGAGTATTTGACCGGTGAAATGCGATGCTCGCACTTAGTGGTATTGTTGAATTCTCAGCTAAGAACATCACACATTTTATTCGCTCTTTTTTCATAGCAGGGAATGACAATGCTATTTTTTTGATTCTTTGACGCACCGACAAGCCTGCCGCCATTGACAAAAATGCACATTAATGTAAATTATAGTTGTCAAAACGCTATGCTTTTGACATTTTTCTCGACTGTTTTTCTTTTGGAATGACGGCTTGGCTATTTCAAAATTGTGATATCCAGTATATCCTCAATCCTTATAACGTACCCGCCGACAAGGACGATCAGCCCCTCCACCTCGTCAATACGGGCTACCTCGCCGGTTGCGGTTATATATGCACCGCCCGGCTTCCGCTCGTCAGGGCGAAAGTAGGTTATAACCGCCCGCCTGCCCCTTTGTGCGGATGCCAGGGCTATCAGGGTGGCGTTTATCTTCTCCTTCTCATAGTCGTCAAGCTCGGTTCTGCTGTCGGTCAGCCTTGCCGTCTCCTCTACCGCGTCCTCATAGCCCGACAGGGCGGCGTAGGGGGCGAACTGTGCCGCTCTGTCCCCCCTTTTCATCTGCGGATGGGTGCTTGACGTCCTGTGCGGCAGATTTATAATATCGCTATATTTTTCGTTCATTTTTTTGGCTTTCCTTATCCGGAAGCTCCGCTTTTTTCTCGCTTCTCGTTCCGAATTTTAAATTTTTCTTACGCCTTGTGTCCGCCAATCTGCTTGTTTCTGTCGATCGTGGTTGCTTTCTCCTCAAAATTCATACCCTTCAGAATGGCGTTTCCGCCGTACCTCTTACGTATGGAAATAAAGGCGTTTTGTCGTGATTTCTCACGCACGTATCGCTCTTTTTGCTTCATTTTCTCTTCTTTTTGCTTGTCGTAATCGGTGAAAAAATCAAGCTGCTCGCTTATCTCTCGGTCGCATATCTCGCTCTCTCGCATCAGATCGTTGGCAGAGATGTTTATCCTTCTTACAAGCAGGCTTGGATTTATAATCCTGTCGTACAGGTCAATCAACCCTCGCATAATCTCCTCCGTGGAGGAGGTGTGTCTCGGGAAATTCACGCTGCCGTGGGCGTGCTTCGGTATTCTCCTGCCGTAGTGGTCAAGCGTCACCTCACCGCCGTATGCAATTTTAGGATCGATAAGGCTTTCGGCATCGTATCCCACCGTCAGCGTCATCTGATTCGTAGCCACACCCTTGTCCACCATATCCAGCACCAACAGGTCGCACATCTCCCGTACGATAAGTCTTGCTTTTTCTGTATTATACGGCTCGTGCAGAACCTGACCGCAGGTCAGACTCTTGGTGCTTGGTCTGTAGGCCTTTATATCCGCAATGCTGCAGGGCTCCCAGCCCCAGGCGTGGTCAATAAGCAGCTCGGCGTTAATTCCGAACAGCTTGTAGAGAAGCTCCTCGTTCTTCACCGAAGTAAGAGCTACGTCGCCCATAGTGTATATGCCGTGTGCCTCCAGCTTTCTCGCATAACCCCGTCCCACACGCCAGAAATCGGTAAGAGGCCTGTGCTCCCAGAGTATCCGACGGTAGCTCATCTCGTCAAGCTCGGCTATCCTCACTCCACGCTCATCGGGCTTCATCCTCTTTGCCACAATATCCATCGCCACCTTGGCAAGGTACATATTGGTGCCGACACCGGCGGTGGCGGGGATACCGGTAGTTTCCAGCACATCCTGGATCAGCATTCGGGCAAAGCCGTAGCCGTCCAA
>JAZNWM010000256.1:0-4603 GCA_045593345.1 Eubacteriales bacterium | reverse complement strand
CTATGGAGAACACCAAGAGCGCGATATACGATCTTAACGCCGAAAAGACCGATAAGATTATTCAGTCCCTCGGCGGTGAGACTACCGTTTCCAGCGATAACGAGGTTATTAACAACCCTGCCGTTCGTCTCGTTGACTCTATTATCAAGGAGGCTATCCCTTACCGTGCCAGCGATATTCACATCGAGCCCTTCGAGCAGAAGGTTAAGGTAAGATACCGTATCGACGGCGACCTTACCGAGCGTGCCGAGTTCCCCATAGAGGCATATTCGGCTATCTCTGCCAGACTTAAGATTATGTCGGGACTTAATATTGCCGAGCGTCGTGTACCCCAGGACGGACGTATAAATATGGTCATCGGCGGCAACGAATACGACTTCCGTGTGTCCACGCTACCCACCGTTTTCGGTGAGAAGTTCGTTATCCGAATTCTCGACAAGACCTCCTTCCAGTTCACCCGCTCCGACCTTGGCTTCTCTCCCGACGAGAATAAGCTGGTTGATAAAATGCTTGCACGTCCCCACGGAATTATTCTTCTGACAGGTCCTACGGGATGCGGTAAGTCCACTACGCTTTACTCCTTCTTAAAGGAGGTTAACCACACCGACGTTAACATCGTTACCGTTGAGGACCCCGTCGAGTATTCTATGGCGGGCATTAACCAGACCCAGGTAAATGCGAAGGCGAATATGACCTTTGCTGCCGCCCTGCGTTCCATTCTCCGTCAGGACCCCGATATTATAATGATCGGTGAGATTCGTGACGAGGAGACCGCCGAGATTGCCGTTCGATCGGCAATCACAGGACACCTTGTATTTAGTACCCTCCATACCAACGATGCCCCCGGTGCTATCGTGCGTCTTGAGGATATGAAGGTTAAGGATTATCTCGTTGCCGACGCTCTTGTCGGCGTTATCGCACAGCGTCTTGTTAAGAAGATTTGTCCCGCCTGCCGTAAGCGTGGTAAGACCAACGCCCGCGAGATGGAGATTCTCGGCATCACCGAGCCTATCGTTATCTCCAGACCCCAGGGCTGCCAGTTCTGCAACAATACGGGCTATAAGGGCCGAATTGCCGTACACGAGATTATGTACGTCAACGATAAGATGAGAAACGCCATTCTCAGCGAGAAGAACATTGAAACACTGCGTCAGGTTGCATCCGAGAACGGTATGACGCCCCTTTGGGACAGCTGTCGCGATCTTGTAATCAAGGGCTCTACCAGTATTCACGAGCTTATGAGCCTTAACGTAGAATAAATTTATTTCAGTAAAGGAGCCGTTGTGGCATATCAACATTTTTACTCCCGCGTTCCGTCGCGAGTGAGTCTTTACAATAAAATAGACGGCTTCGATACCTTCGCTCATTCGGTCGGTATTGACAGGGAGTTCATTCTTGGCGAGCTCTCGGCGGTCTATACAGGCCTTCTCGGGCTTCATAATCCAATAAAAATCAGACGCGGCGAGATCCCCGTCGTCTATACTCAGGCGGCACTTTCCTCCGGCAGACTTGTGCACAGCTCGGTAAAATACCTTCCCACCGACTTTACGGGCGAGCGTAGTGCGTATTTCACCCACTCTCTTATTCTTAACGACGATGAGAGGGAGGCTGCTTTCAGGCGGGTGGACACCGACGTCTTTAACCGCGATATGTTTATTACCGACATCTCGCTCTTCAACCTTACAAGCAGAGGAGTGACCTCAAATCCCGCCTGTGCCGAGCGTGCTTATATACCCCGTCCGCTCTCTGATGCGAGGGCAGCTATCTCGCCCTATCACCCGGATATGATGAAGAGCTTTATCTATTCGCTTCTTCTTGCATTGTGTGAGGGGGGCAGGGAGGTATATTTCCGCCTTCCCGTACCTGATGCGGCTCTGTCGGATGCGGCCGTTGACTTTTTTAACGCTTTGATGACCGTTATTCCCTACAGCCTGCGTGAGAGGATGTCCTTTGCCAGCTTCGTAAGCTCTGAGGCGGCTTATCCCGGCTTCCAGCTTAAGTGTGCCTCCTCGGGACTTGCTACGGTCAATACCGAGCGTGCGGTACTATATGATTTTGCCGGCGGCAGCGTCACAGGCATGACGGCAGAGAACGAGCGTGGAGTTATGCTCTCGGGCTTTATCTACTCGCTCTTTGCACAGCCGAAAATAAGAGAGGCATTCCTTGAATTCGTCAGAGGCATAGAGGAGAAGCATCCCGACCTTACCCTTGATATCAAGGCCCTGAAGGAGCTTACCTTCCTCTTCTGGGGCTGCAGCGGCTTCTACGTGGAGTCGAGCGTTCTGCCCGACGACGATGCAATATGCCGTCTTCTTGATATTTACGAGAAGTACGGGGCAGGGCTTACCACCCGGCACAGGGTACAGATTTACAAGTGCCTCGGAAGGTATTCGGACGGTCAGATTGCCATTCCCGACAGCGTTTTCTCACGCGTGTCGAGGCTTTATCCTACCGATTGTGTGGAAGCAAAGGCGGTTGCCCTTGAGGTGATGCTTAACCTTATTCACGTCGACCTTATGCGTGACAGTCTGTTCTGCTTTATTACGAGAAACTATATGAGGGAAACCGCGGAGGTTAAGGCAGAGATTATCTCCAACCTCTCCCGCGTATTTTACGGTGGCTTCCTTCAGTCAAATATTTTAGCCTTCTTCGACCTTTATTTCAGACGCGAGCCTGTTCACACCAGGGATATTATCCTTGACAAGCTCCTTCTGTCCATCCGCACTCCCGAGATCCAGGGGCAGATAATCGTCTTCCTTGACCGCCACTATGCCGTCTTCACCAGGGAGCAGAAGCTTAAGGTGTGCAATACCATCCTTGAGATGATGCCCGAGTGTGATGGACTCAGTGCCCTTATGGTCAGCCTTCTCAACCGCCGTATCGGGTGCGAGGAGGTGGATATTCTGAGGATTATGAGGACGAAGCTTTCCGAAATTCTTGCGGCAACGCTTGCGGCGGGCGACGGCAGGCTTGCGGCTATGTTTATTGAGAACGAGGGCTTCTGCGAGGAAATCGCTCTTGCCCACGCCATAAATCAGCTGCCCGGCAGCGAGATCATTCTCGGCATCCTTGCGGCTATGCCGGGTGCCACCCGTGCAGATAAGCTTATCAGAGCCTACGCTATAGCCGAGGGCATTAACAGAGGACTCTATCCTGCCTTTATTTACCGCCTTGCAGGAGGCGTGGTTGCGGTATGGCCCTCTACCCTTAGCGAGATGCTGAAGGTGGACGCCGTGGCGGAAAAGGAGCTTCCTGCCGATATGTTAGAGCCATTCCGTCAGATTGCGATTTATCCCGCCGTAATCTTTACGCTTCACCAGGCCTTCTCAAGCGAGGGCGGTGTCTACGGTGTGGAGGCGGCTATTACCTACGCAAATAAGAATCCCTATATCGCCTCTACAGCTGAATATCGGGTCATTGTGGATTATCTTGAGATATGCCGCAGATGTGACCTCGGTGACGTTGAGGATGCGTTTAAGCTCGCCATAGGCCTGCCCGCCGTCCCCGAGCTTCGTCAGAGTATTGCTGCGTATATGCGGGCTAACGCCTATAAGCCCGATAGCCAGGATGCCGAAACAATGGCGGCATACGAGCTTATGATGGACTATCTTTCTACGGGTAGCGTTGCCCTTGGCGAGTGCTATGCAAGATACCTTAAGTATTTTGAGGATATTCACACCGAGGAGGGAAGGATGAGCTCCAAGGCGGTGGCAAAGCACGCCGCAGCCGATTCGGTAGAGCTGCTTATCTCCTCCGCCTCCGAGATTGCAAACGCACACGACAGCCTTGCCGCCATAGTGATGAGCGACGAGTCGGGGCTTCGTTCGGCTATACGAGAATTCATTGAATCCTACGGCATCGGCTCGGGTAATTTCCTGAAAAAGCAGGTACGTGATGCTCATTTTGAGATCGAGGAGCTTGCTACCGAGCTTATTGAGGAGCGTAACGACGCCATCAGCACGCCTCGCGACGCGGTCAATTTCCTATTCGGAATCAAGTAATGGGGCAGGAATACCCTTATATCCCGCGTGAGCTCGGCGTGAAAAACGCATTTTTTAAATATATTCAAAAGAGAGGCCTCAAAACCTCTCTTTTTCTATTGATTTTTCTGTCGATTTATGGTAGTATATTAGTATATTTACAGAAAGGAAGTAAAATTATGCTCGACAGAAAGAACATAGATCCCAAGTATAAATGGGATCTTACCAAAATATATGCCACCGAGGAGGATTTCAAGGCGGATTTCGATGCGGCCTCTGCCATTGTGAAGGCCTTTCCCGCACACGAGAAGACTATGTGTAAGAGTGCGAAGGGACTTCTGGCAGCTCTTACCGATGATGCAAGGCTTGGGTACATCATCAGCAAGCTCTGGACTTACGCCCACCTTCATTTTGCTACAGACAATTCCAACAATCTTCACCAGGCGAGAGCAGGCAAGGTTCGTTCTCTTGCCGTTTCTGCATCTGCGGCAGGTTGGTTCGTATCCCCCTACATTCTGAAGCTTGACGAGAAGACGGTGGAGGAGTGGTTTAGCGAGGAGCCCGGACTTGAGACCTTCCGCCGCCTTATCTTCAAGGTTATGCGTGAGAAGCCCCATACCCTT
>JAZNWM010000255.1:0-3466 GCA_045593345.1 Eubacteriales bacterium | reverse complement strand
CAGGGGTTGTTCTTCTGGCGTCTGGAGAGGATCTGTATCATTCTGTCTATCTCTCTGTCGCGGCCGATTATTCTGTCGATCTTACCCTGCACCGCCTTATCGTTAAGGTTTGTGCAATAGGTAGCGAGAAGCTTCTTTGATGGAGCCTCGCTCTTACCGTCAAGACGCTTCTTACCGCCCTCCCTTTCGGGACGCGGTTGCTTCTGAGGAAGACCGAAGATCTCGCCCAGGTTAAGCGTAGGAACCTTGCTGTCCTCGCCATTCTCATCCGACTCAACGAGTGCACCGTCCAGCATTTCACCGAACTCCTCGCTTACAGAATCAAGGTCCTCCTCATTTATACCCATCTTCTTCAGCATATCAACGACGGGAGGAGGCTTAATACCGACCTCTGCCGCACACTGAAAGCAGAGTCCCTCGTTTATGGATTTGCCGCCATCAAGACGGGTGATATAGACCGATGCAGGTCTTTTTTTACATCTTACGCAAATTTGTATCTTCATTTATTTTCCATTCCGTCGCAGACGCGACAAATTTGAGTTGTTTAAAAAATAAGCTTTAGAATTCTATATAACTGCCCGCCGTCAAACTCAGCCACAAGGCGTGAATTATTAAAGCACTCAAGGGCGAAAAGATATTCTGTCGCCGAGGCAAGCATTCCTGCAATCAACACCGCACCAAGCATTGACACCGTAGCCCCAAGCAGGCGGTTAATAATGTCCAGCGGACCGACGTTAAGGATTGAATCGGCAAGATAAACAAGCAGCTTTATAAGAAGTCTTGATAAAATGAGCAGTATAACAAAGCCCAATGCTCTTGAGATTAAGGTTGAAAGAGAGTCTGCAATACTGTCTGACATAGCGTCAATTCTATCGGTGAGAGCCGCCTCATCGGGAGCAAGCCACGCCATATCAGAAAAGGCAGGTACAGTACCGTCAATGCCGGAAAGCAATCCGTCGATTCCCTGCTTTAAGCTATCGTACAAGAGACTGCTTATCGGATTATATATCATCGGCTTTAAAAAATTGCCGACCCAATCGCACAGCGAAAGCGACAGGACAAAGCAAAATACTCTGCGTGCCCATCCGCCAACGAGCCTGAAAAAGCCCCTTCTATAGCCAAGCAATAGTCCGCCGAGGATTACGGCGAACAAAATAACCTCAATCAACAAATCAAGAAACACACATATCTCCGCCTTAAAACATTCTAACCGAATTTTGTGAACAAATCTACCGAATTATTTCAAAATTACGTTATTTATGCCAAACAGCGAGCCAAGCTTCGAGAGAACCTTGTCCGAGGGATCAATAAGCAGATCCTTCATAGCACAGTATTTTCCTCTCGACTCGTCGTAAAGCACGATTTTAGCATTTCCCCTGTTAAGGGCGGCGATACGCTTAATATTATTTATTCTTGAATCCGAAAGGCTCGGAATTTTTATATATACGGTAGGCTGCGAGACCTTCACCGTATCGGAATATTCGGAATCAGGTATGAGCTGTGACGCGGCGGAGAGCAGAATCCTCGGCGACTCTCCCTCATCAAGAGCAATATTGCCCTGAATAACGACCGCACCGTCCTCTTCCAGTATATCCGAGTATTTACTGTAGCTTTTTGCAAAGACAACCACGTCAATCTCGGCATATCTGTCCTCAACCGTAATGTATGCCATCACGTCACCGCTCTTGGTCACCTTAGTACGCTTTGCGGTGATAATACCCGCAATCTTTACCGCCGACTTGTCCTTATAGCGTGCGTTAGACACAGCGTCATCGGTGGTCTGGTCAATTATCTCGGAAATCTTATCAGGGGCGGTAGCCTCAATATGACGGGAATAACCGTCAATAAGATGACCCGAGAAATACATTCCTGAGCTTTCCTTTTCAAGTAAAAGAAGCTCTCGTATGGGATATTCGGGGACGTCGGGATAATTATACATTGCAGAGCCGCCTGCGGTCGCAGTTGAGAACAAATCCATCTGGCCCGCTATATTATTTCTCGCCCTATCGTGCTCGGAATCGATAATTCCCTCATAGCATTGCATCAGAGCACTTCTTGGCACGCCGAGGCTGTCGAAGGCACCGCATTTGATAAGCGATTCAACCGTACGCTTGTTAAGGTCAAAATCAACCATTCGCGATACGAAATCATCAAAGGAACGGTAAAGCCCGTCCCTGCGATTCTGAATAACGGCAGCAGCAAAATTGCGGCCCACGTTCTTTATAGCGAGAAGACCGAAGCGAATACTTCTGCCGTCAGCCGAGAAGGTCTCAAGACTGCCGTTAATATCGGGTGCAAGCACCCTGACGCCAAAGCGGGATGCATCGGCAATATATTCCCTGACCTTACCTGCATTGTCGAGAACGCTGGTCAGAAGTGCGGTAAAATATTCGGCGGGATAGTGAGTCTTAAGGTAAGCGGTACGGTAGGAAATTATGCCGTATGCCGTAGCGTGACTCTTATTGAAGGCGTATTTGGCAAAGCCCAGCATCTCCTCAAATATCTCCTCTGCCGCCTCCGCAGGAACACCGTGACTTTGGCATCCCGAAACGAAAGCCTCACGCTCGGCCTGCATAGCAGAGGTCTTCTTCTTCGACATAGCACGACGCACGATATCAGCCCTTGCGTAAGAATAGCCTGCAAGGGTTCTGCAAATCTGCATTACCTGCTCCTGATATACTATGCAACCGTAGGTGACGTCAAGAATCTCGCGAAGCTCGGGAATCTTATACTCAATTTTCTCATTGCCGTGCTTACGGGCGATAAAGCTATCTATGGAATCCATAGGTCCGGGACGGTAAAGAGCCACGCAGGCAATAATATCCTCAAGGCAGGAGGGCATAAGCTTTGAAAGAACCTGCTTCATACCACCCGACTCAAGCTGGAATACTCCGTCCGTCCTTGCATCGCAAAGCAGAGCGAAGGTTTCCTTATCGTCAAGGGGTATCTTCGTCACGTCAAAGTCGGGCGTATGCCTTCTTATCTCTCGCTCGGCGTCGGCAATAACCGTAAGATATCTTAAGCCGAGGAAATCAAACTTAACAAGGCCCAGCAGAGCGTCGGTGTTCATATCAAACTGAGTGACCACACCCGTTCCGCTGTAGGAGAGAGGAACGTATTCATAGGTAGGCTTCTCGGTAATTACGACGCCTGCCGCGTGGGTTGAGGCGTGTCTTGGCATACCTTCAAGCTTCATACTGAGATCAAGAAGCCGCTTTACCTCCTCGTCAGAGGTGTATAATGCCCGAAGCTCGGAGGTAGATATGGCATCCTCTATTTTCGCCGCATCGCGAGGAATAAGCTTGGCCACCGTATCAACCTTACCGTAAGGCATACCGATAGCACGACCGACGTCGCGTACCGCCGCACGGGGAGCCAGCGTACCAAAGGTGACTATCTGTGCCACCTTATCGTCGCCGTACTTTGTTTTAACGTAATCTATAACCTCCTCACGACGGTTATAGCA
>JAZNWM010000254.1:0-3197 GCA_045593345.1 Eubacteriales bacterium | reverse complement strand
TGTGTGGCGGCTGCCGACTTACCCTGAATATAGACGGCAAGCGTGTGACAAAATTCGCTTGTGTTGACGGCCCCGACTTTGACGGCTACGCCGTTGATTTTGACGAGGCTATGTCACGCGGCTCTGCATACCGCGACTTTGAGCGTCACGCCTACGAGCGTAGCTGCAATCTCTTCAAGAAGGAGGTAAACTGATATGGCAAAGGCGAATATGAACCCCAAGAAAAATCCTATGCCCACCCAGGACGCCGCCCTTCGTGCTCACAACTTTTCAGAGGTTGCACTGGGCTACGACGACGCGACGGCTATTGACGAGGCACTTCGCTGCCTTGACTGTAAGAATATGCCCTGTGTCAGCGGCTGCCCCGTAAATATCCATATCCCACGCTTTATTGAGAAGATCAAGGAGGGCGACTTTGAGGGAGCGTATCAGATTATTGCGGAAAGCTCCACTCTCCCCGCCGTATGCGGCAGAGTCTGTCCCCAGGAAACACAGTGCGAGGCAAAATGTGTAAGAGGTATCAAGGGCGAGCCCGTCGGCATCGGCAGGCTGGAGCGTTTTGTTGCCGATTGGCACAATAATCACAGCACCGTCCCCCCGAAATGCTTACCGAATAACGGTCACAGGGTAGCCGTAGTCGGCTCAGGCCCCTCCGGACTTACCTGTGCGGGCGACCTTGCGAAGCTTGGCTATTCGGTCACCGTATACGAGGCACTTCACACCGCGGGCGGCGTGCTTGTCTACGGCATCCCCGAGTTCCGTCTGCCGAAGGATATCGTAAGGCGTGAGGTCGACACCCTGAAGGCTATGGGCGTTGAGCTCGTCACCAACGTTATCATCGGTAAGACGCTTACCGTCGACGAGCTGTTTGATATGGGCTATGAGGCGGTCTTTATCGGCTCGGGTGCAGGCCTGCCCAACTTTATGGGCATTCCCGGTGAATCGCTGAAGGGCGTTTATTCCGCAAACGAGTACCTCACCAGATCCAATCTTATGAAGGCCTATCTTGACAACCCCGAAACCCCGATTATGAAGGGGGGCAGGGTAGCCGTTGTCGGCGGCGGCAACGTTGCTATGGACGCGGCGAGGACCGCCCTTCGTCTTGGAGCGGAAAAGGTGTATATCGTCTACCGTCGCTCGATGGCCGAGCTTCCCGCAAGACGTGAGGAGGTAGAGCACGCAGAGGAGGAGGGAATCGGGTTCCGTCTGCTCTGTAATCCCGTGGAGATTCTCGGCTACAATAACCCCGATGACCGTCGCGATCCGAAGAACGGCTTCGTTACCGGAATGAAATGCATCCGTATGGAGCTTGGCGAGCCCGACGAGCGTGGCAGACGCCGCCCCGTTGAGATTCCCGACAGCGAATTCATCCTTGAGGTTGATACCGTCATTATGTCCATCGGCACCTCGCCGAACCCGCTTATCAAATCCACCACCGACGGCCTTGAGGTCAACCGCTGGGGCGGCATCATCGTCACCGAGGACGGTGCCACTACCAAGGCGGGCGTCTTTGCAGGCGGCGACGCCGTAACGGGTGCCGCAACCGTAATCTCCGCAATGGGTGCGGGCAAGGTAGCCGCAAAGGCCATTGACGAGTACTTAAAAGTCAGGAACTGATCGGATAAACTTGGATTTATCGAATATCAGAGGTGGTAAGATTGGAAATAAAAACGGATAGATTGCTGCTTCGCCCCTTGTGCTTAAGTGACTTAAAGACAGTGCACGAATATGCGTGCGATTTGGAAAATACAAAATATATGCTTTTCCTACCTAATGTGTCGGTGCAGGAAACTTATAATTTCTTATGTTCTGTAGAAGAAGAATGGCAGCAAGAACATCCATCTGCTTTTGAATTTGCAATTGTTTTAGATAATGTGCAAATTGGTGCTGTATCTATTTCACTTGGGGAAATCTCTAATCAGGGTGAGATAGGATGGATATTGAACAAAAAATATTGGAACTGCGGGTATGTATCTGAAGCAGCTACAGCAATCTTGGATTTTGCTGAAAATCAATTGCATCTTCAAAGGGTGATTGCACAATGCGACTGGCGAAATATTGCATCTGCCAGGGTGATGGAAAAGATTGGTATGCAACTTATCGATGAGCATGGCACTCGAACATATGTAAAAAGAGCAGAAACCGCACGAGAACTAACATATATGATTGAATTTTGATTGTAAAACCCCAATATGTCGAGCAGAATAGTATATTAAACAAATAGCCACGGCTCAAAACAAGCCGTGGTTTTTTCTTCACATGGGTTTTTAAAAGGTTGATTGATAAGGATTTTATTTTTTTCCTTGACAGCCACTAAAAATAATGCTAAAATATACTCGAAGTAATATGCAAATTTTCTTTTAGGAGCATTGATATGAAATCCATAAGAGATATATACAAGATAGGCAAGGGCCCGTCCTCCTCTCACACGATGGGACCTGCGAAGGCAATGAGCATCTACGTCAGCGAGCATCCCGAGGCAGAGAGCTACAAGGTGGTTCTCTTCGGCAGCCTTGCCGATACGGGCAGGGGACACGGCACCGATAAGGCCATTGACGCCGCAACGGACAAGGAGGTTGAGATCATCTTCAATACCACTGATCGCGACCTGCCCCACGAGAACACTATGGACATCTACTCGGTCGTCGGCGGTAAGCCTATCGCAGGGATGCGTGTTATGAGCGTCGGCGGCGGTGATATTGAGATCGAGGGCAGAGAGGGCGAGGGTGTAAACCACGTTTATACCGAGAGCAGCTTCTCGGCCATCTCCGAATACTGTAAGCGTGAGGGAATCCGCCTCTCCGACTTCGTATTTATGCGTGAGGGCGAGGGGATCAGAGAGTTTCTTTACGAGGTTTGGACTACGATGAAGAACTCTATCCACGAGGGACTTACTACCTCGGGCATTCTCCCCGGCGGTCTTGAGGTGGAGCGTAAGGCACAGTACCTTTATAACCAGCGTCACATTGACGAAAGCCCCGTTACCCGCGAGAACCGTATCGTTTGTGCCTACGCCTACGCCGTAAGCGAGCAGAACGCAGACAACGGCACTATCGTCACCGCTCCCACCTGCGGAGCCTGTGCGGTTCTTCCGTCGGTGCTTCGATATATGCAGGAGAAGCACAGCTTCTCCGACGAGCAGATACTGAAGGCTCTTGCCGTTGCAGGACTTATCGGTACGCTTGCCAAGACCAACG
>JAZNWM010000253.1:0-5040 GCA_045593345.1 Eubacteriales bacterium | reverse complement strand
TGCCAGTGTTCAGCCCGAAGGTGCAGAGGCTCCCGCTGATTACTGGTTCGGTACCAGAAATGACAAGACCTATACCACCGTTGGTCCTTGTGCAGTATCCTACGCAGGCTTCTACTGCCAGTTCTACAGCGCTACCGAGGGCGGTAACGAAGGCACCGATACTCCCGTTGATCCTAATCCCGAGACTCCTACCCTTGGCGTAGTTGATCCCGTTGTTGGTACTGCATACAAGTTCGGTATGGTTCAGCAGAACGTTGGTACCGATGTTTACTACCTTATCGGTGGTATGGACGGCTACTATATGGCTACCGGCACTGACGTAAACGCTGCTATCAACGTTTACCTTGAAGAGACCGAGGGCGGCTACTACCTCTACACTCTTGATGCAGCAGGCGCAAAGCTCTACATCAACATGGTAGTTTCCGGCACTCACGTTAACGGTGCTTACGAGGCAACCGCTTCTACCGTTTACACTTACAATACCGAGAGCAAGACCCTTGTTGCCAGTGTTCAGCCCGAAGGTGCAGAGGCTCCCGCTGATTACTGGTTCGGTACCAGAAATGACAAGACCTATACCACCGTTGGTCCTTGTGCAGTATCCTACGCAGGCTTCTACTGCCAGTTCTACGGTGAGGGTGCAACCGACGGTGAGGGCGGCGAGGATGTTGGCGGCAGCGAAACTCCTGAAACTCCCGCAGATCCCGAGACCATCACCATCCCCGAGGCTAATCAGATTGCTGACGGCAAGGCACACAACACCTACACTGACGTAAAGTACATCGTTGTTGGTTATATCAACGCTGTTAAAAACGTAGAAAAGGGCGAGCTTCTTATCATTGACGACAATGGCAACACTATTACAATTTACGGTTGCTACAACGCTGACGGAACAGTAGCATTCAGTGCTATGGAAGATGCTCCCAAGGCAGGCGACAAGATCACCGTTCTTGGCGTTGTTGGTAAATACGGTTCTACTAATCAGATTAAGGATGCTTGGATTACCGACGTAGTTGCTCACGGTGAGTGCACATTCTCCGAGGCTACTTGTCTTCTTCCCGCTGTATGCGTATGCGGCGCTATCAATGCCGAGGCTCTTGGTCATAGCTATGCTAACGGTGTATGCTCTCGTTGCGGCGAGTCCGAGTCTGCAATCTCCAAGACAACTTCTGTTAAGGTTGGCGATACCGTTTACATCGTATGCGACACCAAAAAGTTTGAATTCTCCGCTTTCAGCAACACCTCCACCATCTACGGAACAGGTGTTGAATACACAGATACAATAAACGGTGTTTGTGCATGGACACTCGAGGCAGGTTCTGCAGAGGGATCCTTCGCATTCAAGAACGCTGACGGTAAGTATCTGACTTGGACCAGCGGCAACTCCGCAAAGAGTTCCGACTCCATTACCGCAAACTCTTCTTGGAATATCACCTTTGATGCTAGCGGTAATGCTATTATCACAAATGTTGCTGATTCTACTCGTCAGCTTCAGTGGAACGCAAGCAGCCCCAGATTCGCTGCATATACCTCCACACAGACTGCAATTCAACTTTACAAGTAATTTGCAATTGCATAAATAACAATAAGCCGCACCCTTCGGGGTGCGGTTTTTTGTTAGATATTTCTTTAGACCGAATTCCCATCCGTTTATATGCTCCAAAGCGTCAGATTAGAGTGCGGTTTTCTTTTTTGAAAAATTGCGATATCCGGTTGATTATGTGACTACTATATGATATAATGTTATTGTAGAAATTTGGCAAAATGAGGGTTATTTATGAAAATAGGTAGAATATTGGCGGCAATTATGCTGATTTGCGTGCTGCTTATAAACACCGTTTCCTGTGATTTGCTTCCCGCACTCGGCAGCGGAGGCGGCGGAGACAGCGTTGAGCGTGACGATAGCTTTTATATCAATTCACCTCTTACCGTCGATCTGATGATCGGCGAAAGCCTGACGCTGGAGCTCGTTATGGGCAAGGATCTGTCGGGCGAGGTCGTATGGACCAGCAGCAGCGACTGTGCTGTCGTTGAGAACGGTGTTGTCACAGCCCTCGACGAGGGCGTGGCAATAATCAAGGCAATCCTCGGCGATAAGGTTGGCAGGGTGATAATCAACGTAAAGTCGGAGAAAAACGACGGCTCGGGTAACGATGGATCAGGCAGCGGTAACGGCGGCTCTGATGGCGAGCTTACCGAGAGGATTGAGGGCGAAACGATCTACGTCTCCACCACACAAGACCCCATAACGTCCGATCCTTACGTCAATGTTGACGAGGACGAGTTCTACGAGAACTACACACCCGCAATAAGCTACAACGATGCCTATTACAGAACCAAGCATAATCTGATGTCCGGTAGCATTGACGAGCAGGATCAGGCACCCACAATTTCACCATACCGTCCACAAATCAACGGTACGTACGTGAGAAATAATCTCTATATATTCTCCGAGGACGGTAACACCTACTATGTGGTAGACTGCTATGGCGAGATCGCATTTGAGGTATACTATGGCGGTGCATACGTAGTGCTGGAGGAGGTTGCGGCTTACGTATTTGCCTTTGGCGAGCCTCCTGCAAACCACTCCGCCTCCAAGAAAGCCTCCCCCACCTCCAGTGCCTGGGGCGAATATCTGAGAGTCAACAACACACAGTTCAGCGGCAGCACCACTAAGTATCCCTATGAGCCCGAGCTGCCCAGAATTTCAGGCTGTGGCGGCGATCTTACCTACTACGAAATGGATATCGGTACCACGGGCACCGACTGCGACCCCAATTACGATATTACCGACTACAACAACGGCTATAAAATAACTCGCGGTGCGGCGAGGATCGTATATTCCTGCAAGGACAAAAACGGAAATAAAATAATCGACCTTGACGAGAGATACGTCTTCTACACCTACAACCATTACAACGATTTTCAGGAATATCTGAATTACGAGGGTGGCTGGGGCGAGATGTTCGGCAATATCACAGGCGGCGGCACACTCTCAAGTAAGTATAATTACAATCCCACACCCTACGTTGAGACCGTACGCGGAAGGATCGGCAAGACTCCTGCGATCGTCGTCGTTTATTATTACGTCCCGAAGGAAAGCCTTGCGGCATAAAGATGCTTCCACACAAAAAGCGAACAAAAAGACGAAAATCGCAGGATTTTCGTCTTTTTTTCATAATAATGACAACTTTTATTTACAAATATTCTTGATTTTTTCGAAAGCAACGGCGTTTGTTCTGCCGTTTACAAGAGGAGTTATGGAAACAAATCCATCCCTTACGCTGTCGGTATCAAGCTCGGGGTCGCCCTCGTTATCGTTGATGATATAGCCACCCTGCTCCCAAATATCGTCGCCAAGGTATTTGAACTCATCCTTAAAATAAATGCCGCCCTGCTTTGTCACTCTGATCTCGCCGTGGTCGTTGGGAAGATTGACGTTATAAAGCATATTTTCTTCAAGAAGGCGATTCTCCATAATAAAGCTGTATGCTCTGTCAAGATGTTTCCTCGCACCGTCAAGGGTTGTGGGATCAGTGGAAAAGGCAATGCCGGGAATACCCAGCCTGCCGCCCTCAAAAATCGCACCCGCAGTACCCGAATACACGATATCCTTACCCAAATTAAAGCCGCGATTGATACCCGAGAGGATAAGATCGTATCTCTCCTTCATACCAAGAACGGCAAACCTGATGCAATCGGCGGGAGTAGAGTCCATTGAGTAGGCACGTACCCCCTCCATAAGCTCAACCCTCTTTATTTCAATCGGGCGGGTAAAATCAATAGCGTGACTTTTACCGCTCTGCTCTACCTTAGGAGCAACTACGGTGACCTCGCCAAGCCCCTTTGCCCATTCGGCAAGGAAAGCTATGCCCTCGGCGTGTATGCCGTCATCGTTTGTTATTAGGATCCTCATAGCCAGCCCTCGTTATTTTCCTTATATTCCTTAAGGCGTGCATCGGCATCGGCAATAAGGGCCGCCATCTCGTCGGCAGAATAAAGGGTTGCTCCTGCAGCACAGGCGTGACCGCCACCGCGATACTTCTCACCAATAGAATTTATAGTGACGAATCTTGAACGCAGACGAACCCTGATGCTGCCATCCTCATTATCGATAAAGGCAAGCCAGATAAGGCTGTTCTTTATAGAATCCATCAGCGAAACAGAGGCACTTGCGTCCTCCTGGGACAGACCGAATCTCTCCTGCATCTCTCGGGTGACGTGAAGATATGCCACGCCGTTCTCGGTAATCTGCATCTGTCCGTAGGCATACGCCTCAAACTTATAGATATCAAACTCCTTCATATAAAGGTTTGCATACATTGTATCGGTGTCAATTCCCACGTCAAGAAGCATACCTGCAAGTCGCATAGTCTCGCCCGATACGTCTCTGAATCTGAATCTGCCCGAGTCGGTAACCATACCGCAGTAGATATAGGTTGCCGCCTGGCTGTCGATCTTAAGCTCATCCTTGAAGGTAGCATAGAAATCGGCTATCATCTCGCAGGCAGAGGATCTCTCCTCCTCAACCCA
This sequence comes from Eubacteriales bacterium, assembly GCA_045593345.1. GTDB lineage: Bacteria > Bacillota > Clostridia > Oscillospirales > CAG-272 > UBA1740. The sequence goes on along the minus strand of JAZNWM010000253.1, from coordinate 510 downwards.
CATAGGCTCGCCGTAGGGGGCAATATTGATATGGTGATCGATCTTGATTATCTCCTTACAAAGAGAGAATTTCTGATTGGAAACACGCTCGGTCGTACCCGTATCAATAACGATAGCAAGTGCATCTCTATACTCCTCATCGGGAAGAAGAGCATCCTCGCCGCCGAGAAATGCCATATATTCGGCAAAATCGGCGTTCTGCAGGAGAATCTGCTTCTCGGGATAGGTAAGCTTCAGTATCCTCTGAAGTCCCTTGGTAGAGCCGGTTGCATCGCCGTCAGGTCTTTTGTGACGGAAGATGAAAACTTTATTGTATTCCTTGATCTTATCAAGTATCTGCTTTTTTACCTCGTAATTCATAAGCATTCCTTTCGCTGATTATTCTGCATTCTCGGTCTGTGACACAAGATCGGAGAGAAGCTGCATAGCCTCCTCGCGATTCTTAAGGGTTGCACCGCTTGCCTTCTGATGTCCGCCACCACCGTACTTGACGGCGATGGGGTTGATGTT
>JAZNWM010000252.1:0-11565 GCA_045593345.1 Eubacteriales bacterium | reverse complement strand
TAAGGTATCGGCAGATTTTCTTTTGTCCATCGGGGTGCGAGGCGTGTTACTTGATATAGACAACACTCTTGAGCCTTACGAGCATCCCACACCGGGCGAGAACGTCATCACCTGGCTCAAATCACTTTGGGATGCGGGAATCAAAACCGCCATCGTGTCAAATAACAACGCACAGCGTTTTGAGATATTCAACCGCGATATAGGTATGCCCGGTTTTTCAAGAGCAGGGAAGCCCTTAAAAAAAAATCTTGTCCGTGCAATGAAAATTCTCGGTACGGATAGGGATAATACTATATTTATCGGCGATCAGATTCTGACCGACGTGTGGGCAGCACATAATGCGGGCATCAGGGCGATACTCGTCCCTCCGATCAACGATAGACCTGATCCCTTGACGAAATTCAAGCGTGTTCTTGAAAAACCAATACAAAAAAAATACGACAAAATTCATAAAGAGAAGAATAAATAACACGTCTCTTTAAAGAAAGGAATAATAAAATGGCAGCATATTTTGGTCCCGGCGGAAACAGCGATGCCTTTCGCCTTGCGGGATGGAAATCTACCGTGGATGCACCGCGGTGGGTTAAATCTATCGGACTTGACGCCTATGAATACGAGGCAGGCAACGGCCTTTCGGCCTCACCTACCGTGCTTTCTGCTATCGGCAGAGAAGCTAATGAGAACAATATAAAAATGTCCTTCCATACTCCTTATTTTATTTCGCTTTCAGGAGTTGTGGAGGAGAAGCGACTTAATAGCATTAATTACATAAGGCAGAGTCTTGATGCGGCTAAGCTGCTCGGGGCAGGGACTATTGTAGTCCACTCGGGCTCGGCGGCAAAGATCACACGCGATGAGGCTATGCGTCTGGCTGGTGATACGCTGGTAAAAACTCTTCAGAGCGTAGATACATACGGTATCAAGATCGGACTTGAAACTATGGGAAAGATCAATCAGCTTGGTACTCTTGACGAGGTGCTTGAGCTTTGTAGAATCGACTCGGCCTTTGTCCCCGTCGTTGACTTTGGGCATCTTAATGCAAGAGATTTGGGCGGAGTTTTTGTTTCTGCCGATGATTATCTTCGCGTTTTTGATAAAATAGATCGTGCACTCGGCGCTGATATTGCAACGAATCTTCACTGTCATTTCTCAAAAATCGAGTGGACAAAGAGCGGCGAGAAGCGACATTTAACCTTTGAAGATGAAATTTACGGCCCCGGTTTCGAGCCGCTGTGCGAGATTATTTATAAAAACAACCTCTCGCCTACAATCATATGCGAGTCGGCAGGAACGCAGTCTGAGGACGCCCTGGCGATGAAAAAATATTATATGGAGCTTTACAAATGAGATTAACTAAACTTAGAGCTAAGATGACCGAGCTTTCGCTTGACGCCGTTATCGTTCTTGACGAGCTTAACCAGCATTATCTGTCGGAATTTGCTTTTACCGATGGCTTGCTTTTTATTACTAAAAATTTTGCACATCTTATTACCGATTTCAGATACTATGAGATGGCACTCGGCAAGGCAAACAAGGCGTTTACCGTTGTGACACCCCAGAGCCGTAAGGAATATATTACCACCGTCCTATCTGACGAGGGAATTAAGACCGTCGGCTTTGAGGGGGGCAGCGTTTCCTACGAGACCTATCGCAAATACTGCGAGGAATATCCCGCCTGCGAGTTTGTAAACCTGGGCGATGCAATCGAGGTCATAAGGCAGGTTAAATCTGCCGACGAGATTGAAAAGATGCAGAGGGCACAGGATATTACCGACGCAGCCCTTACACATCTTCTCGGAATGATTACGCCGAATATGACCGAGCTTGAGGTTGCTGTGGAGCTTGAATACGCTATGCGACGGGGCGGGGCAGACGGCTTTGCCTTTGATACGATCGCGGTATCGGGTGATGCCTCGGCTCTTCCTCACGGCACACCGAGAAACCTGAAGCTTCGTCCGGGCTTTCTCACTATGGACTTTGGTGCGAAGTTTGAGGGATACTGTGCGGATATGACGAGAACTGTCGTAATTGGTAAGGCGGATGAGAATATCAAGCATCTTTACAACACCGTTCTGAAGGCACAGCTTGCCGCCCTTGACTATCTTCGCGAGGGAGCAGACTGCGGCGAGGCGGACAAGGTTGCCAGAGATATTATTGATAGCTTTGAAGAATACAAGGGTGCCTTCGGTCACTCACTTGGCCATTCTGTAGGCCTCTTTATCCACGAGAGCCCAAGGCTTTATTCCCGCGGATTTGGCAGAAGGCTTCGTGCGGGTGAGATCGTGACGGTGGAGCCGGGTATATATCTTTTCGGCAAATACGGTTGCAGAATTGAGGATATGGTGGCGATTTCGGGCGACGGAATCCATAATTTCGCTCATTCAAGCAAGGAATTAATAGAAATTTTGTAAAAATTTCAAAAAAATTCAAAATAACTATTGCAAAATATCGAGTTTTAGTGTAAAATAGTTGCGTATAGTGTGGGCATTTGTGCCTTTGAAGCATTTTCGGGTTGTGGCGGACCTTTAATGCCCCTATGGAAAAATAAAAAAATTCGCCAAGAAAAGGATGATACTATGTTAACAGCAGGTGATTTTAAGAATGGCGTTACCTTCGAGATGGAGGGTAAGGTATATCAGGTAATTGAGTTCCAGCACGTTAAGCCCGGTAAGGGTGCGGCGTTCGTGAGAACCAAGTACAGGGACGTTATGACCGGTGCTATCCGCGAGCAGTCCTTCAACCCCACCGCAAAGTTTGAGAACGCGGTAATTGAGAGAAGGGATATGCAGTATTCCTATGACGACGGTGATCTTTATCACTTCCTTGATACCGAGACCTGGGAGGAGACTCTCATTTCTCACGATATGGTAGGCGAGAGCTTCAAGTTCGTTAAGGAAGAGATGATGTGTAAGATCTCCTCCTTCAAGGGTAAGGTATTCGCTGTTGAGCCTCCTACATTTGTTGAGCTTAAGGTTGTTGCAACCGAGCCCGGCGTTCGTGGCGATACAGCTACCAACGTTACTAAGCCCGCTACTCTTGAGACCGGTGCAGTTGTAAGAGTTCCCATCTTCATCAACGAGGACGAGGTTCTCAGAATCGACACCAGAACCGGTGAGTACGTAGAGAGAGTTAACTAATCAAATAACCAAAATGCTCCTCGCCTTTGGGGAGCATTTTACCATTAAATTATATTAAGGAGAATAATTATGGGTATCAGCGAGCACGCAGCATACATTAAGGGACTTTTTGACGGTTATCAGATCGACGCAAATACTAAAGAGGGCAGAATCATCAGCGAGATGCTCACCCTTATCTCTGATATGGCTGACAAGATCAACGCTCTTGAGACTGACAACAAGGAGCTTCACGAGTACGTAGAGGAGCTCGATCACGATCTCGGCGAGGTTGAGGAGGAGGTTTATTTCTTCGACGAGGAGGAGTACGACGACTACGACGACCTTAACGACGATGAGGACTACGAGGGCGAGGACGGCGATTTTTATGAGATCGAATGTCCCTCCTGCGGTGACATCGTTTGCTTTGACGAGTCTCTCTCCATCGAGGAGCTTGTTTGTCCCGCCTGCGGTGAGAAGATCGGTGACATCGAGATCTGCGACGGCGACTGTGCAAATTGCGAAGAGGATTGCGAGTAATCCTATATAATAATAAAAAATATTTTAAAAAACTATTGACAAATATTGTCGATGGTGTTATAATAATACGACGCTTATTGATAGGCTGAGAAGTTTGGCTTTTTGCCAACGCCTATGATAGCGAATTTACACGAAAGTGAGGTGCTTTTTCATGTTCGCTATTTTCGTAACAGGTGGAAAGCAGTACAAGGTTGCTGAGGGTGACGTTATCTTCGTAGAGAAGCTTGGTCTTGCAGAAGGCGAGAAGGTTACTTTTGATAAGGTTCTCTGTGTAAACGGCGAAGCTCTTTCTGTTGGTACTCCCTACGTTGAGGGTGCTACCGTAGTTGCAAGCGTGCTTAAGAACGGCAAGTCTAAGAAGATCGACGTTATCAAGTACAAGGCAAAGAAGAACGAAAAGAAGAAGATCGGTCATCGTCAGGATTACACCAAGATCCAGATTGAGAAAATCGAGGCTTAATTCAGATGACAAAAATCACATTTTATAAGTCTGGCGGCTTTTATTACGGATTTGAGGAGCAGGGACATACCGGCTACGGCGAATCGGGCGAGGACATTCTTTGCTCGGCACTGTCGGCTATGACTATGCTTATCATCAATGCTATCGAGGTTACCTATCAATCGACCGTTGATTACGACATCGACGAGGAGACCACCGATATCCGTCTTATTGCTAAGGCAGCCCTTCCCAAGTATGAGAAGGATGAGAAGAAGCAGTTTGCCGTTTCAGGACTTATACAGGCTTATTTCTACCAGCTTATGGATCTTGTCGAGGAATATTACGACTACCTTGACGTTTGTGAGATCGAGCGGGAGATATAAGTGCAACTTGTACGGCTATATGGCCATAAATAATTATGGAGGAATACGAAATGTTAAAGCTTAGTTTACAGTTCTTCGCCCACAAGAAGGGCGTTGGTTCTACCAAGAACGGTCGTGATTCTGAGTCCAAGCGTCTCGGCGTAAAGAAGGCAGACGGTCAGTCTGTTATCGCAGGTAACATTATTGTTAGACAGCGTGGAACTAAGATTCACCCCGGTAAGAATGTTGGCATTGGCTCTGACGATACTCTCTTCGCACTTGTTGACGGTGTTGTCAGATTCGAGCATATTACTGGCGGTAGAAAGCAGGTTAGCGTTTACGCTGACTAATAGTTATAGGCGACCTATGTATTTTAGGTCGCCTATATCTTTCTTTTTTTGATTAATTTTATCTTTATATCATTGGGGGAGAAAATGGCAATTCTTGTAACCGGAGGCACGGGTTATATTGGCTCTCATACTGTGGTAGAGCTTCTTTCGGCGGGCGAAGAGGTAATCATTATTGATAATCTTTCAAACAGCAAGCAGTTGGTTGTCGATCGCATTGAGCAGATCACAGGTAAGCGACCGGAGTTTATAAAATGCGATCTTCGTAACCGCGGCGATATTGACCTTGTGCTTGACTCCCATCCCGAGATTGAATCGGTAATTCATTTCGCGGGGCTTAAGGCGGTCGGAGAATCCTGCAGCAAGCCGCTCTACTACTATCATAATAATCTTTTGGGTACGCTTAATCTTCTCGATTCAATGATTACCCACGGTGTAAACAGGATTGTCTTTTCATCCTCCGCAACGGTTTACGGTATTCCGAAGAGCGTTCCTATCAGCGAGGATTTTCCTACCTCCACCACAAACCCCTATGGCGAGACGAAGCTTATGATAGAGCGTATCCTCAAGGATACCTGCAGTGCACATCCCGGTTTTTCTGCCTGTGTGCTCAGATACTTTAATCCCATTGGAGCACACGAATCCGGTATAATAGGTGAGGATCCCAGAGGAATACCCAATAATCTTCTGCCTTATATTACAAAGGTTGCAGTCGGCAAGCTTCCTTGCCTCAGCGTTTTCGGTAATGATTACGATACCCACGACGGAACGGGTGTTCGCGACTATATCCACGTAGTAGATCTTGCTCTTGCTCATATCAAGGCTATAAAGTATACAGAGAAGCTTTGCGGTATCGATTATATCAACGTCGGCACGGGTAATGGATACTCGGTGCTTGATATAGTAAATGCCTTTAGCAAGGCTTGGGGCGAGGCTATAAAGTATAAAATTGTTGATCGCCGTCCGGGTGATATTGCAGAGTGCTATGCAAATCCCGATAAGGCGTACAGAGTCCTCGGATGGAGGGCGGAACGCGACCTTGCTAAGATGTGTGAGGATAGTGCCAGATGGGTAAGAATGAACCCGGATGGCTATCCTGATTAAAAAAACGGCAGAAAAAGACGGGCAGAAGCACGTCTTTTTCCTTGAATGGAGAAAAAATGGAGCTTAAGGACAAGAGGCTGTTCCTGCTTGATATGGACGGCACGATTTATCTTGATAATAATCTTTTTGACGGCACTCTGGACTTTCTTGCGGAGGTTAAGGCTCGGGGAGGCAGATATCTCTTCGTCACCAACAACTCGTCAAAGTCCACAGATGCATACGTAAGAAAGCTTAAGTCTATCGGAATAGAGGCGTCAGAGGAGGACTTTCTTACCTCTACAGATGCAACAATTCTTTATATTCAGAAGAAATATCAGGGCAGAAGGTTTTATTCCTTTGGAACAGCCTCATTCACCCAGCAGCTTCGAAATGCGGGAATTGACGTTGTGACCGAGCTGTGTGAGGGCATTGAGGGACTTGTTCTATCAAATGACACCGAGCTTGATTTTAAGAAGCTTGAGGATGCGTCAAGGCTGCTTCTTTCCGATATTATATATATAGCCACCAATCCCGATTGGGTATGTCCTACCGCCTTCGGCTACGTACCGGATTGCGGCTCCTTTGCCGAGATGCTTTGGCGTGCGACGGGCAAGAGGCCTTACTTTATCGGCAAGCCCCGTCCCGAGATGCTGCTTGTTGCTATGGATAAATTCGGCTATAGCAAGGAGGAGAGCGTTATGGTAGGTGATAGGGTATACACCGACATTGCATCGGGCTATAATGCCGGAATTGACACCGTATTCGTGCTGTCGGGCGAGGGAACCGTTGCTGATGCCGATTGTGACACACCGCCCACTTATATTATGGACGGTATTCGCGATCTTCTTGGTAAGATCAGAAAATAATTATCGAAAAAAACAGAATAATTGAGAAATCCGCCGAGCGATAATTCGCAGGCGGATTTTTTTGTGCAAGCTATACAAAATTCACAGGTAGTATAACACCAAAACTTTGGAAGGGTACCATACTTACATACGGAAATTTTTCTGCTACAATAAAAGAAAAAACGCCTTTACGACGGACAAAATCCGACAGAAAGGCAGGGGAGAGAAAAATGGCAAAGAGAAGAATGCTGTCTATTGATTTTTGTGAGAGCGACCACTTTTATATGCTCTCACCCGTTACGCGAATGCTTTACGTTCACTTTATTCTTAACGCAGACGATGACGGATTTGTGGATAAGTGGAGAAGCGTTATGCGATGTGCGAGAATTGAGCGGAAGTTCTATACTCCGCTGGTGGAAAAGGAATACGTAATAGAGATTAACGAGGGACTGATACTTATCACCCATTGGCATCGCCACAATACAATAAGGGCTGACCGATATGTCCCCACCGCCTATGCGAAGGCATTGCGAGGCTTTACCGTCGACGAGGAAAAGAGATATATCAAGGCGGGAGAGGATCTTTGGGTTACACAATGTGTGCCACAGAGCATAGAAGATAAGATAAGAGTAGATAATAATATATCAGATAAGAGTATAAAAGAAACAGAGAAGAATAGTCCTTTTACTAACAACAATCAAACAAGCATACATACAAGCTCTGCTTCGCAGAAGCATCCTACAGATGATATTTTTTCTTTTTATTCCACTTATGCTACGGTAAGCGATCCTTCACCCGACGAGCGTCTTATTTCTGCCTTAAAAACCGCGATCTGTCTATATTTTATGAAGAAATACCAGTCGCTTGAATCAAAAAATTTTATCGATTACTACGAGAGACGAGGCTGGCAAACAGAGGATGAAATAATTACGCAGGAAAACTACAAATACCACGTTGACAGATGGATGGAGGGGAAATGAAATAGCACTCCTGCCCTTTGAAAAAATAAAGGCGTACCGAAGCACGCCTTTATATAATGACTTATTTATTAGATAGAGCCTACGATGTAGGGAGCCATATCAGCTCTCTCCTGCTCAAGTCTTGCAGCCTCGGCAGCAGCCTCAGCCTCTCTCTCAGCTCTCTCTGCCTCTCTCTGTGCTTTCTCAGCAGCACGAGCCTCTGCAGCTGCAGCCTTCTGCTCAGCCTCAATGAGAGCACGGATAGAAAGTGCAAGTCTTCTGTTCTCGTTATCGATCTCAATGATCTTAACATCAACAACGTCGCCTACCTTAAGAACGTCAGCGGGGGAGCTGATTCTCTCGGTGGAGATGCGGGAGATGTGAATAAGACCGTCAACGTCCTCAAATACCTCGGCGAATGCACCGAAGGGCATAATAGAAACGATCTTCGCAGATACTACGTCGCCAACCTTATACTGCTGTGTGAACTTGAACCAGGAGTCCATATCCTGAGTCTTGTAGCCAAGAGAGATTCTTCTCTTCTCAACGTCAAGCTCCTTGATATAAACCTTAAGCTCCTGACCAACAGATACTACCTGGGAAGGATGCTTGATCTTCTTCCAGGAGAGCTCGGAGTTGTGAACCATACCGTCCACGCCGCCGATATCAACGAATGCACCGTAGTTAGTAAGATTCTTAACTACGCCAACGTACTCTGCACCAACCTCAAGGGTAGCCCAGATAGCGTCCTCACGTGCCTTCTTTTCCTCAGCAAGAATCACCTTGATAGAACCGAGAGCCTTCTTCTTGGCTACGTCGAACTCGATGATACGGATTCTCTGAGTGGTTCCTGCAAGAACAGAGAGATCACCGCCTCTTGCGATGCCTGTCTGAGATGCGGGAATAAATACGGTGTTGCCGAGGTAGGTAAGAAGAACGCCACCCTTGGTGACAGAAACGATCTTACCCTCGATAACAGTACCGTTCTCGTGTGCTTCCTTAAGCACAACCCAGCTGTTGTCAGCGTCAACTCTCTTCTTAGAAACGGTTGCGATACCCTTGCCGTCCTCAACTCTGATTACGAAAACGTCAACCTGATCGCCGATCTTGAACATTTCGTGAAGCTTTACGTCAGGATCATCAGTAATCTGCTCTCTGGTGAGCACGCCGGTGAACTTAGCACCAAGATCAAGCTTGATCTCGTTCTCGCCGATGGTAAATACGGTACCGGTAACTGTTTCTCCTGTATGTAAAGTTTTGAGTGAGCCTTCCAACATTTGACTAAAGTTTTCCATTGCTTTAAAAACCTCCATTATTATACCGTCGGGCGTGGAAGCACCCGCGGTTATTCCTGCGTTTTTCACGCTGTCAGGAAAATCAGCTGTTAATTCCTCCGCCGTCTCAATCCATAAAACTTTGGGGCAGACCTCACTGCACAGGCTATAAAGCTTATGCGTGTTAGAGCTGTCCCTTCCGCCTATGACAATCATAACGTCGGACCGTTTGGCAATCTCAATTGCCTCATACTGACGATTTTCAGTGACACTACATATTGTATCAAAAAAAATTGCGTTTGTATATAGTTTTTTTAAAATTTTTTTAATTTGTATAAATTGCAATAAATTTGCCGTCGTTTGGGCACATAATATGGGCGTTTTGCCTTGTAAATCAAGGCTTTCAAGCTCCTCGGCGGTGGAAATTATGGTTTTTTCGCCTCTGGCGTAGCTGATACTCGCCACCGATTCGGGATGCGTGGGTGAGCCGAAGAGGAGAAAGAAGCTGGTTTCATCGGTGCTTTCCTCAGCGATTTTATGAATCCGCTTGACCGACGGACAGGTCATATCCACTACCCGAAGACTCGGATAGCTCTCAGATAGGCGGGCAAGATATTCTCCGTCCTCCCTTGATATACCGTGGGTTCTGATGACCAGGGTGACGGGCGAGCCGTTTGCCGATGCGAGCCTTTTCTCAAGGGTGCCAATATCAATGGAATAGACCCCGAGAGCCTCAAGCGAGGAGATATAAACGCCGTTGTGAATCAGCGGGCCGAGGGTGTAGATTATCTCGCCCTCACGCCGTTCCGAAATAAGCGATTTCACCGCCTCGTCAGCCCTGCGGACGCCGGGGCAGAAGCCTGCGTTTTTTGAAAGAATTATTTCCAATTATTTATTCCTCTTCTTCCTGCCTATTTTATCCTTCGCAGGATCGTAGTCGGGGAGGGTGGCAAGAGCAGTACCCATATTTATTACCTGATCAAAAACGATCTTGGTTGCTGCTGCATACTCATCGCGTCCACCTTCGTTAAATCCAAGCGATTCATACTTTATAGGCTTGCCGAAGATGATTTCGGTTCTCTTGAAGAGGCCGTATTTTCCGCCCTTGATATTAATGCAGACGGGAATAACGTCGCATTTTGCGTGGTAGGCGATAAGACCTGCACCGTGTCTTACGGGAGTGGAGGAAATATTAACGCCGGGGCATCGGTGTCCCTGGGGGAAGAGAACGACCGTCCTGCCGTTCTCAATAGCCGCAATAGCCGTCTTAATAGCACCAACGTCTGCACCGCCACGGTCAATTTTAACCGCTCCCAGAGCCTTTACAAGCCAGCCAAGGACGGGAATGCCGAACAGCTCCTTCTTTGCAATACAAGTGATCTGTCGGGGGGAAACGGCACCGATGGAGATAACGTCGATCGCTGCGATGTGGTTGGGGCATAGAAGCACGCCGCCCTCACGGGGGATATTTTCCTTGCCCTTGACACGAACTCCGAAGATAAGGCGGTAAATAGGGCCTACAATGGCCTTAAGCACCTGGTATAGCGGAGTTGTATCCTTCGTACGCTTACGGACGATAGAGAGGATTTTATTGACCGTCTCTGCCTCGGTAAGCTTGGAGTTGTCAACCAGAACGGCATCCTTCGCCTGAACGCAGGGGGCAACAGCCCTTGTAGAGTCGTTTCTGTCACGCTCTGCCATCTCAGAATAAACCTGCTCGTAGGTGACGTCGCTGCCCTTGGCACGAAGCTCCTTGAAGCGTCTCTCGGCTCTCGCCTTCGCCGAAGCGGTAAGAAAAATTTTAACCTCGGCATCGGGGATAATAACCGTACCGATGTCGCGTCCGTCCATAACGACGCTGTTTTTCTTCGCTGTATTTCTCTGTATCTCAAGAAGGAAGTCGCGAACGGCGGGAATGGCACTAACTGCGGATGCAGCCATAGATGCCTCGGGTATGCGGATCTCATCACCGCGATCCCGTCCGTTGAGCAGGATAAGCTGTCTTCCGTCCTCAAATTTCATCTCAATAGAAATATCGGGAAGGGCAGCAGTAACAGAGTCAGCATCCTTCGGGTCAATGCCCGAATCAAGCATATACAGACCGATGTTGCGGTAGAGTGCACCCGTATCAACGTAAATGATGCCGAGAGCCTTGGACACCGCCTTTGCAACGCTGGATTTACCTGCACCACCCGGGCCGTCAATTGCAATTCTTATCATAAAAATCTCCTGTTAGATTGTTAATTAATAGCCTTCTGCCGCGGATTTTCCTGCCAAATATCCTGTTGAGAAGGCTATCTGCAGATTATATCCGCCGGTATAGGCGTCAACGTCAATTATCTCGCCGGCAAAATACAGTCCGGGCGAAAGCTTTGATTCCATAGTCTTGGGGCTGATCTCCTTTACGTCAATACCGCCCGAGGTGACTATAGCCTCCTCGATTGGCCGAAGTCCGTCAAGTGGGATTCTGAAGCACTTAAGAGTTTCAAGGAGTGTGCGACGCTCCTCCTTGGTTATAGAATTCACCTTCTTGCGACCGTCAATACCCGAAAGAGCGATAAAGGGCTCAATCATCTTGGAGGGCAGAAGCTCGTCAAGAGCGT
>JAZNWM010000251.1:0-2409 GCA_045593345.1 Eubacteriales bacterium | reverse complement strand
CATGGCTACGATCCGACTTTATTTGAATGTGGAATTTAGGTTGAAAAATATGCTATTTTTCCACCTTTTCCACCTTTTGCCCGATATAAGAGCGGTTAAAGAAAATGGCGAAAGGAATTCGCCATTAAAAAGGAAGCTCGTTGCCGTCAGAGTCTGTAAAAGAAAGATCGCCAACCTTTGTATCTACAGTACAAGAAATACCGCACTCGTCACAAGCGAGATAATACTCGGAACCGTCCTGATCGTCAACACGCATTACTTTCCCACACTTAGGACAAATAATATTTTCAGGATTGGGCTTTACGCGCTCGCTTTTTTCATCGGGATCAATAAAGGGAATATCGGGCAGTGCTTCTGCTATCAAAGAGATCGCTGCAACACGGCCTTGATAGCCGGGATCTCTGCCGCCGAACTTATCATTCGGGAAATACTTTACTTCGAAAGGAATGCGCTCATCATTGAGCTGAAGATAAAAGTTTGTATACTGCCTTTTCTTGCCTTCCTTCTTGTAAAATCCCGACTGTTTTAATACCTTAATTTCTACATTTGCCATAGTTTTTCTTTTCCTCTCTTTTTGCCTATACGGCATATTTTTTTATTTATAAGGCTATACGCCATTACATATACAGGGATGAACGACAACTATCAGCACCGAGTGCTTTTCGCCGTCGTTCAGGGCAGATGGAGAACTTCGTGACACTGCCACATTCGCCGAATGGTCTGAATACGTCAATAGGGAAAAATGTCACGTCCGAGTGATTCTTTTTTCTTTCCCTCACCCCTGCTCGCAGGGGCAAGGAAAAGAAAAAATGCTATCTGCAAAGTTTTTACACCTTGCAAATAACATTATAAACTTCAAAAAAGTCTGCGAAAAATCAAAACATCTTGACAAAATCTGAAAATTGTTATATAATTTAATCTGTATGATTATTTTTGATTTTGAAAGGACAGACTGTTTTATGGCAGGAAATGAAAAGACCAAAAAGCTGGTAAGCGAAATTACCGCTATGGACGAGGACTTCGCCAAGTGGTATACCGACATAGTAAAGAAGGCAGACCTTATCGACTACTCCAGCGTTAAGGGCTGTATGATAATCCGCCCCTACGGATACGCTATCTGGGAGAATATCCAGAAGATCCTTGATGCAAAATTCAAGGAAACCGGCGTTGAGAACGTATATATGCCTATGTTCATCCCCGAGTCGCTTCTCAAGAAGGAGAAGGATCACGTTGAGGGCTTTGCCCCCGAGGTTGCCTGGGTGACACACGGCGGCGAGGAAAGACTTGCCGAGCGTCTGTGCGTCCGCCCCACCTCCGAGACACTCTTCTGCGAGCATTACGCTAACATAATCAAGTCCTACAGAGATCTGCCCAAGGTTTATAACCAGTGGTGCTCTGTTGTAAGATGGGAAAAGACCACCCGTCCCTTCCTCAGATCCCGCGAATTCCTCTGGCAGGAGGGACACACTATGCACAGAACCGCAGAGGAGGCAGAGGCAAGAACGGTTCAGATGCTGAACGTATACGCTGACTTCTTTGAGAAGGATCTGGGCATTCCCGTTATCAAGGGACAGAAGACCGATAAGGAAAAGTTCGCGGGTGCGGAGGCTACCTACACCGTTGAGGCTCTTATGCACGACGGTAAGGCTCTGCAGGGCGGTACCTCTCACAACTTTGGCGACGGCTTCTCCCGTGCCTTCGACATTCAGTTCTTAGACAGCGACAACCAGCTGAAGTATCCCTTCGAGACCTCCTGGGGCGTTTCTACCAGAATTATCGGCGGTATTATTATGACTCACGGCGACGATTCCGGTCTTGTTCTTCCTCCCAGCGTTGCTCCCATACAGGTAGTCGTTATTCCCGTACAGCAGCACAAGGAGGGCGTAATTGAGAAGGCGAACGAGATCGCCGACACCCTCAAGGCTGCAGGCTACAGAGTTAAGGTCGACGCATCCGAGCAGTCGCCCGGATGGAAGTTCTCCGAATACGAGATGAAGGGTGTTCCCCTCCGCGTGGAGATCGGTCCCCGCGATATTGCAGACAACAAGTGCGTTATCGTAAGACGTGATAACAGAGAGAAGAGCTTCGTTTCTCTCGACGTTCTTTGTGAGGCGGTTGAGGAGGGACTCAAAAACCTTCAGCAGGCTATTTACGAGAAGGCTCTTGCGAACAGAGAGAACCGCACCTTCACCGCACACACCCTCGACGAGCTTAAGGACATCGCGTCCAAGAACAACGGCTACATCAGAGCTATGTGGTGCGGCGAGCTTGAGTGCGAAATGAAGCTCAAGGAAGAGGCTGACGTTACGTCAAGATGTATTCCCTTCGGTAAGGAGCCGATAGGCGACAGCTGCGTATGCTGCGGCAGAGCGGCAAAGAAGCTCGTATACTGGGGCAAGGCATATTAAT
>JAZNWM010000250.1:0-3517 GCA_045593345.1 Eubacteriales bacterium | reverse complement strand
GCCCTCGGGATGAAAGCCCGCCAGCATATCCTGCTTCAGATCCGAAACCAGCTTAATATATGCATAGCCCTCATAGTCCTCGGAGTCAAGGAGAATAGCGTCAAAGAGGCCGAAGGCCGATACCGCCATAGCGATATAGGTTCTGTCACCCTCCAGCACCGAGCGTGCCACGTGACGCATCATCTCGCCAAGCTTATGCGAGATGCTCTTCTCGCAAATATACTGCAGACCGAAGTCGCGGAGTATCTGCATATCGCCCGCCGCAAGCCTCTCCATCTGACGAAGGTATCCGTCGGGCGAGCCAATATAGCAGAACTTGCCACGCAGCTTCGGGTAGCGGTAAAGGGTATGCACGATAACCTTAAGTGCCCTCTTGGCACCGTAGACATTAATATCCGAAAAATCACAGACGTCGCAGAGCGAGTATTTTTTCGCAATATTCTCAAGCTCCTGATACTTCGGTGCTCTGTCAATCAGCTCCACAAGGCGAGCCTCGCTTAAAAGCACGAGGTACTGCCGCACGAAGCGGTTCTGGAGCAGAGTGTTTTGCTGTCTGTCCAGAACCAACGTGACGGGGTCGCAGTCGGGTGACGTCAGAGTAAGACGGCAGGCCGCACCGCCGAAGAGTCCTCCAAAGGAATTGAGCTCTATCTGATCGTTAAATATTATTTTACGTTCCATCGGCACTAAGCATTGAATAATAGGTATCCTCTAACCTGCCAAGCTCTTCAATTGTATTGATAAACTCATCGCTGAGTCCGTTTATCTTATACTTGTAATACTCCCTGAAGCGGGCAAGACGGGTGCCGTTATACATAGAATCAATTACAGAGCTGCTGCCGTAATTCTCCGCAAGGGCGGCAACGATGTCATTGACGATCTCATACTTCTGGGAGAGGAACATTTCCTTTACCGCCTCCTCAACCCTGCGTGCCATCTCCTCGGGCGAGTGGCCGGGAAGAATCATACCGATACGCTTCGCATAGTCATCTCTGAAGAAGGAAGCAAAGTTCTCCGACCCGCGAATCCAGTTAAAGAGCTTGTCAACAAGCTGCACGTAGCGTTTCTTATGCTCCTCAAGGGCTGGCTTAACCTGATTGATCTCGTTGCAGATGGTCTCCCTCTTCTGCCAATTTTTCTTGATTTCCTCAAAGAAGGGATCCTTGAGCTGAATCTTAGGATCCTCGGGAATCGTGATGACACAGGATCTCCTCAGTATCATCGGAAGGTTGGAAAACTTGATATCGTGAGTATAGGCATACTCTACCGCACCCCAGAAGAATTCCTCGCGGCGAAGCTTAAGCCATCTTTCAAAGTTCTGATTAGGCTTGGAGGCATCCATAAGCTCCTCCATCTCAACGCGACGCTTCTCTGCCTGGCTTCTGAGTCTGTCCTTAAATGATCTGTATTTAGTCTCAACGGCCTCAAGATTACGCTTGTTTTTAGCAATAGACTCGCTGTTTCTCGCGATACTGTCCGCCTGTGCAAACAGCTCTCTCCACGCGTCGGCAAGAGTGGGATCGGGAGGCGTGGGCTTCAGAATACTCTTGATATTACCGGGATTGCTGCAAAGCTCCTCGTATGCCTTCTCAAGTCCCTCCTTCTCTGCCCTGCGACGTTCCTCCTCCATCCTCCGCTGAAGCTCAACGCGTTTGGAGTCAACGCGTTTGCGGAGAGCCGGGCTCAGAACGATATCCTCCTCGCTCTCCAGAATAAGACGGACAAGAATAGGAACGATATACATATATTTATCAGAGGTCCTGGAGGTAACATAGCTGTTTATCTCGCTCTCGGGAAGGTCGGCAAGCTCTATTGCCGCTTTCATCGTGCTCCAGGAATAAGCTATCCTCATAACATTCTGAGCACGGGAAGTAAAGGTGCTTTTTATTTCCTCATAATTATTGAAGCCGAAGGCACGGAGAGCCACGGTGGTATCGTCACCGTGGATAGCATCAAACTCATCGGTCAGCTTTGCCGCCAGGGATTCCATAGAATCTGCCTCGAACAAGCATTTATGGAAGGTGTGCTCTATACCAAAATACTCCTGGTCGCCGAAGGGATCAAAGAAGCCGTCGCTTACCGTCATAAGCAGGCAGGGCTTCTTTATCTCATAGCGACGGTAGTGTATAACCGCCTTCTTATTGCCTATGTAGAACAGGTTGGTGATGGCACCCGACGCGTCCTCGTCATCCTTGCTGAGAAGCTTCAGACCGTCCTCCGCAAGAACGTAGCAACGGGAGTCGCCTGACCACAGACACTCTGCTACAACGCAGTCATCCTTCTCCTCATAGCGAATAGCCGTAAGGGTGGTGGGAAGCAGACTGCCGCCAAATTGACTGTCAATCGCAAGAGAGAACCTGTCGGCCACTCTTAAAAGTCCGAGGTGAATGAAATCCGAGAGGATCTCGCGGTGGGCGGGATCTGTAATATCAATACGTATAGTCTCGGCCTTCTCTTTTCTCGGAATACCGAAAATACCGCTCTTGTTAGCGTTGATCTCTGTAGAGCCGGTAATTTCTGTGGGAATCTGCTCTGCCACAGCCTCAGGCTCGCCGGCCTCTTCGGCAGCTTCTGCCACAGGCTCTGCGTCAGGCTCCTCGGGAGTCTTATCGCCCTTCGAAACAACGATAGTTATATCCGCTGCTTCTGCATCGGTAGCTGCTTCTGCGGTAGGCTCTGCTACGGGCTCTGCGGCAGACTCTGCGGCAGACTCCTCGGGAGTCTTATCACCCTCCGAAGCAACGATGGTTATTTCTGCCGCCTCGACATCGGCGACCTCGCAGGGCTTGGCCTCCGCGGGCTCCTCTACCTTAGGTACGAGCTTATTCACCGCAGGAATCTTACCGTTCAGCATAGCGTAAACAAATCGACCGATAACGATACGGGATGCCCAGAGGGCAGAGGTATCGGGAGTCTCGTCTGCCATAGGGTCGACGAGGGTGTTGAGATATGCGTCAAGACGCTCTCTCGTATCGGCGTCAAAATCGCCGTATGCCGCCTCAAGAAGCTCGCCACGCATATCGGGATGCTTCTTATAGTCTATAGTATGAACGTGACCGCCCGCACCGCCGAGACCGTCTGCACAAACCAGCAGATCCTCACCAACGAAGGGAGGTGCGTCCTCATTCTTTACAACCGAGTAAAACTTTAAATTAAATTTATTTTTGTCACTCATTTTATTAACCCCATAAGCTTCATATTGTTTGCAGAAACTCTGTAGTTTACCTTTTTAAGGCAGGTAACAAGCCTTTCTAAAGCGTAAAATCAGCAGGCCTTATACGCCCCGAATACTATTTCTCGGGAACGGCCAGCTCGTCCTTCAGTACACCGACGACCTGCTCTGCGGTGGGACGTGCAGAGGGCTCCTTCGTCAGCATCCAGTTAAGGAGTGACATAAGGGTCACACCCTGCTTCGGGCCGATCTGTACGTCAAATTTCTTATCTATCTCAACCGGTCTGCCAAGATAAACCGCACCGCCGACAGATCCGCACTCGTCAAAGTCAACGTTGGGGAAGG
>JAZNWM010000249.1:0-5847 GCA_045593345.1 Eubacteriales bacterium | reverse complement strand
CGACGATATTCACGGCATTGAGGATCTATACAAGCTTCCCTTCATTGAAAAGAGCGACTTAAGAGAGACCTATCCTTACGGAATGCTGGCAGTCCCCCTTGAGGACTGTGTAAGAATCCAGTCCACCTCCGGCACGACGGGTAAACGCGTCATCGCATACTACACCCAGCAGGATATTGACCTTTGGGACGAGTGCTGTGCAAGAGCCCTCGTAGCAGTTGGAGCAGACAGAGAGGACGTGGTACAGGTCAGCTATGGCTACGGTCTGTTTACAGGCGGCCCCGGTCTTAACGGCGGCTCGCACCTCGTTGGCTCACTTACTCTCCCGATGTCCTCGGGTAACACCGAAAGACAGCTTCAGTTTATGATGGATATGAAGGCTACGGTGCTTTGCTGTACCCCCTCATACGCCGCATACCTTGGCGAGAGCCTCAAGGAGCAGGGATACACTCCCGACCAGATTCCGCTGAAGGCGGGTATATTCGGTGCAGAGCCCTGGACGCAGGAGATGCGTCGTAATATTGAGAAGACGCTTGGCATCAAGGCATACGATATTTACGGCCTTACCGAGATAAGCGGCCCAGGCGTTTCCTTTGAATGCTCGGCTCAGGGCGGTATGCATATTAACGAGGACCACTTCCTCGCCGAGATCATCAACCCCGAAACCGGCGAGCCACTGCCCGAGGGAACAAAGGGCGAGCTGGTATTCACCTGTCTTGACAAGGAGGCCTTTCCCCTGCTTCGCTACCGTACCCGCGACATCTGTGTCCTGACACGCGAGCCCTGTCCCTGTGGCAGAACTCATATCCGTATGGCAAAGCCTATGGGCAGAAGCGACGATATGATGATCATCCGTGGCGTAAACGTATTCCCCTCGCAGATCGAGGCAGTACTGCTGGCAGAGGGCTTCTCGGAGAATTACCTCATCAAGCTCGGCAGAGAGAACAACAGCGACACCTTCGACGTATACGTAGAGCTTCGTCCCGAGCAGTTTGACGACTCGGTAAAGAATATTACGGCAATGGAAAAATCGCTGGCAAACGCTATGAGAAGTATGATCGGAATCGGCCCGTCGGTGCATCTCGTCCCGCCTAAGACCATCCAAAGAAGCGAGGGCAAGGCAAAGAGAGTTATTGATGAGCGTAATTTACACGATTAAGGAGGAAATACAATGGCAATCAGACAGTTATCTATTTTCGTAGAAAACAAGCAGGGGTCTCTTCACGATATTACAGACGCCCTGGCTAACGCGGGTATTAATCTTCGCTCTATGTGTGTGGCCGACACCTCAAACTACGGCATCGTTCGTATCATTGCTGACGAGCCCGAGCTTGCGAAGGAGCTGCTTGACAAGGAAGGCCACGCTGCAAACGTAAGGCTTATCAACGCCTTTGCCGTTCCCGACAAGCCCGGCGGACTTGCAAGCGTGCTTCGTCTGCTTGAAGGCAATGGAGTTAATATTGAATATATGTACGCCCTTATCACCTCCGAGGAGGGCAAGGCGTACTCGGTAATGCGTACAGGCAACACCGAGGAAACCGACAAAATCCTCATTGAAAACGACATTGAGCTTCTTGAGGAAAGCAAGCTTCACTAAAAATTATATCCGCCCCAAATTACAGGGGCGGATTTTTTTGTTTACAGGGGTTGATTTATTCGCTATAATATGCTAAAATATACAAGTTAGAAATTTGGGAGAGGGCTATGATAAGAAATATTTTTCTCGACCTTGACGATACTATACTGGATTTTCAGAAGGGGGAGCGGCTGGCTATTGCCTACGCTCTACGCGACTTCGGAATTGAGCCGACAGAGGTCTGCGTTAATAGGTATATCGAAATAAATCTTGCCTGCTGGAGAGCTCTGGAGCGTGGGGAGATGACCAAGGATCAGGTGCTAATAGGCAGATTTGAGCGATTGTTCTCCGAGCTTAAGCTTGATCTGTCCGCTGAGGACATTCAGCAGGTGTACGAGGAGTATCTTGCAAGAGAGCACGACTTTATCGAGGGAGCCGAAAGGCTTCTTCGGGAATTCGGAAGGAATAAAAAATACCGTCTGTATATGGCGACAAACGGTATCCCCACGGTGCAGAAGCCGAGAATACGCGATGCAAAAATCGGAGGCTTCTTCGACGGAATTTTCATCTCGGAGGAAATAGGATACGCCAAGCCGGATGCAAGGTTTTTTGAGGGATGCTTCAAAAAAATCGAGAATTTTCGCCCCGAGGAAAGCATCATTGTCGGCGACAGCCTGACATCGGATATAAAGGGCGGTCTTAACGCAGGAATTCTCACCTGCCACTTTAACAGAAGAAATATAAAATACGGCGATATTCGCCCACATTATGAAATAAAAAGCCTTGACGAGCTGATCCCCCTGCTCGAGGGCATAGAATAGGATGTAAAAATATGTATTACGGATACGGCATTAGCGACTTTACCGCAGACCTCGCCAGGAGAGCGGAGGCGGATTGTAAAGAAATATTTGCAAAAATTGAAGAAAACTGCCTTATTTGCTCGGCTAAGGTTCTCTCCGCCTTTCAGGAATGTATGGTCTCCACCGCAGATTTTATCGAAGTAACAGGCTATGGCTTCACCGACTCGGGCAGAGATAAGCTTGAGAAAATTTACGCACGCGTGTTCGGTGCGGAGGATGCTCTCGTACGTCCCCAGCTTATGTCGGGCACGCACGCCCTGGCGGTGACGCTTGGCGGCCTTTGTAAGCCGAATGATACCCTGCTCTACGTTTCGGGAACTCCCTACGACACGCTGCAGACGGTTATCGGTATTGCAGGCGGCAGCCGTAATTCGCTTATGGCATACGGTGTAAAATATGAGGAGATCGACCTCAAGGACGGCGACTTTGACGTTGAAAGAATAACCGAAAGACTTAAAAAGTCCTTCGTTAAGGTGGTGGCAATCCAGCGTAGTCGTGGCTATGCTCAGCGTAAGAGCCTTACCATCGCACAGATCGAGAGAGCGGTAAAGGCAATCAAGGAGGTTTCCCCCGACACCGTCATTATGGTAGACAACTGCTACGGCGAGTTTACCGAGGACAGAGAGCCTACTGACGTCGGTGCAGACGTATTCGTCGGCTCAATGATGAAGAATCTCGGCTCGGGCTTTGCCGTAAGCGGTGCATACTGTGTCGGCCGTCACGACGTTATTGAGGATATTGCAGAGAGATTTACTGCTCCCTGCATCGGCAAGGAGCTTGGTGCAAACTTCAACCAGCTTGCCTCCTTCTACAAGGGCTTCTTTATGGCACCCGCCTGCGTTGCCTCTACTCTGAAGTCTATGGTATTCGCGGCAAGGATGCTTGAGCTCGCAGGCTTCTCGGAGGTGGATCCCCGCTATGACGAGAAGCGTACCGATATCGTGCAAACGGTTAATCTGCACTCTGCTGACAAGCTTATAAAGTTCTGTAAGGGTATCCAGATGGGCTCGCCCGTTGAGGCCTACTGCATTCCCGAGCCGGGTGATATGCCCGGTTATCCCCACCCCGAGATTATGGCGGCGGGAACCTTTATTACCGGTGCTACCAACGAGCTGTCCTGTGATGGCCCTATCGTAGAGCCCTATACCGCCTATATGCAGGGCGGACTTACCTATGAATACGGCAAGCTGGGTGTTATGCGTGCCATCGATATGATGCTGGATCTTCGGTAAATTCGAAATTTATATTGACAAAACAAAAAAAGAGTGTTATAATCTATACGAACCGAACAGAATATACATCAGGGGTGCGTTTAGCTGAGACGATGCATTGCATCGAACCCTTTAACCTGATACGGATAATGCCGTCGTAGGAAGATTGGATTTTGGTGATTATGACTTGATCTACCGCACGGATGCTGTATCTGTGCGGTATTTTTTTGCAGTTTCTTCAGACTGCATCCAAAGGAGGATAACAAAATGAAGAAAAACACACTTGCCATCTGTGAGGCGGGTATAATGATCGCCCTCTCCACCGTTCTGGCAATGCTGAAGCTTATCGATATGCCCTATGGCGGATCGGTAACCTTCGCACAGATGCTCCCCATCCTTATCTACGCATACCGTCACGGCCCGAGGTACGGTATGGGTGCCGCCCTCGTTGCATCGCTGATACAGCTGCTGCTTGGACTTGAGAACTTCTCCTATCTCCCTCTCGTCACCTGGTATTCGGTGGTCGTGCTCGGCCTGCTCGACTACGTTGTCGCATACTCGGCATTTGGCATCGCGGGCTTCTTCAAAAAGAAAATGAGCTATACCGCCGCTATGACGACCGGTGCTGCGATAGCCTCGGTAATAAGGTACGTCTGTCACGTTGTTTCGGGCTTCACCGCCTGGGCGGCATTTGAAATTCCCAGCGGTGCGGTGCTTGCCTACTCGCTTGGCTACAACGCCACCTATATGATCCCTGAGACCATAGTACTTGTTGCGGCAACATACTACCTCTGCTCTGTGGTGGATTTTTCGAAGGACACGCCCACCAGAACGAAGAGTCTTGGTACGGAGTCAAATCTCGCACTGATGAAGCTGCTGTCCGGTCTTGCTATATTCGTTGCGGTTATCGTTGATACGGTGCTGGTATTCTCCAAGCTGCAGGATGCCGAAAGCGGCGATTTTGTTCTCGCAAATCTTAGTGAGGTGGATTGGATTTCCTTCGCCGTGGTGACGGTGGTTTGCCTCGCTGCCGCTATTCTGCTCAGATTTGCTGACAGAACCGAAAAGAAAAAGGACTAAAACAAAAAAGAGACGCTGTCTTAAGCTTATGCCGACAGCGTCTCTTTTTTATTTACCTGCCTCGCCTGAGGGGCGTCTTTTCGCAGGCTTTCTTCTCCTCGTTGATTTGCGGCGGATGTTTGCCTTCTCAAGTCCCTCGCGATAATCCTTAAGGGCGGCTTCATCTGCTAATCTGACGGTGCGTCTGGCACGCCAGGTGTCGTTAAAGTTCTTATGTAATTTCAACGAGAGAAGCATATCTCCGTGCTTCTTACAAACAAAGTGCATCGTGTATTTCTGTCCCTTGGAGTGAAGGAGCTTATCCTCCTCACGCATCTCGCGTTTGCAGATAGGACAGACGGGATTTTTAACAATGGGATCATCAAGCATCTCGCCGATAGTCACGTAACCGTCACCGCCCGCATCGGCATCACCGATAACGCTATCCTCAAGGAATTCGCCGCGAGCGTCTGAATAGGTGCGTACCCCCTCGGGAACGTCAAGTGCCCTTGCAACCAAGGCAGTAAAGTAGGCGTCGTTAAGTGCGTCGTGGGCAGGAAGGTGCTGCTCCAGGCCGAAGTAATCCATCGCATATTCAAGCGAGCGTTGCTTCGAGGAATCGTCAGTCTGTCGGTTAAAGATGACCTGCAGATCGTAGACCTTGTCAAGCCAGCCCGAGGGAATACCGTGAACGTTGAAGTTCTCCTTCAGCATCGGGATGTCGTCCGGGCCCCAGGTAAGGAAGCAGAAATCCTTGCCGCACCATTTCTTGAACCTCTCGGCGGCAACAGGAAGAGGCGTGCCCTTATCCATCAGCTCTTGGGTGATGCCGGTAAGCTCGCTGACGTGACGGTGAAGCTTCTTGAAATGCTGCGGCTTGACGATAATCTGATAGGAGCCGCAGATGTTCATTTTTGAGTCCATCTTCACTGCGCCGATCTGAATTACCTCACCGCGAAGCCTGCAGGAAAGCCTGCGCTGTACTGCAAGAGCCTTCTGGGCGTACGCCTGATTCCACTCGAGATCAAGTGTTATATAATACATTTACTGTTCCTTTTCAAAAATGGGTATTTATCTTTGAATTTTTATATTATCTCTGGCAAAGTCCTTCATAAAGGCTACCAGCCTTTCAACGCCGTCG
>JAZNWM010000248.1:0-8518 GCA_045593345.1 Eubacteriales bacterium | reverse complement strand
TCTGTGAGCCAAGGAGTTGATAATATGCCTTGTCTTCCTAAGACCGCTTGGCCTCCGACTTTACTCCTACGAGGCGGGCAAGCCCAAGAAGGTCGGTAATATGTATATCGACTACTACGGCAATTCATACTCCTATGAGGCGGGCAAGCTAAAGAGGATACATTATTAAGCTTCTCCGCGACAAAGATTTTCACGGCATTAAAAAACCGACCCAAAAGGTCGGTTTTTCTGCTTTTTAGGTGATGCCTACGAAGTAACAATAGCACACTGATTATTAATCAGTGTCGCTATCTGACATACCTATAAAATAATCTGCACTTACGCCGTAGAATTTACACAGCTTTATCAAATCGTCGATCTTCAGCTCTGCCCTGCCGTCCTGCTTTTGTTTACATTTATTTAAGAAAAATTAATATTTTAATTATTTACATATTATTGACAGGAAAATAAAGGGTATGATATAATAAATTTGGATAGATATACATTAATTAAGGAGAAGACTATGGAAGTATCCGATGCGTTGAACATATTACGTGGAAACAAGCCCGAGGAGCGTCCGAGCGAGCCACCCGAGGAGCCGAAAAAGGTATACGACAGGTACGCAGATATTATGACGTCGGTAAAGGGTGCAATCTTAGGCCTGGTGCTGATAATTTTGCTATACAACCTGCTGGTGCATCCGATAGACAGGCTGCTTATCAAAATGGCGGTTCTGGACAATTACACCATCAGCGTAAAGGCCGGCGGCTTCTCGTCCGAAATAATACAGGTGGACGGCAACGTTATGTACGCCGACGGCAAATATTACGAAATTGTAGGCGATGAAAGATACGTCTATGAAGAATATAACGGCAGGTGGACAAAGCAGCTTGACACCTCGTACACCGGTGAGGACGCGGAGGACGTCGTGGGCTTCGGCGAGCTGTTGAATAAGGAGAATTACAAACGAACCTTCTTCCCCTGGGGCTCGATGAAATACACGGGGCCCGACACGGGCATTCAGGATGTTAAAATGCGGATCTCTGGCGTAAAATGTCATATTACAGGATATGTCGTCGAAAATTATTATAATATGCGAGTATATTACGTATATATCGATATAGAGGATTTTGGTACCACCAAGGTAACACTACCCGAGGTTGAATAAAATAATAACAATAAAGTTACATAAAGGAGAATTATTATGTCAAAGCTTTTTGGAAATTTATCAGGCGACCCGAGAATGGAGCGTCAGGCACTTGCGAGCAGATACTCGGCGGCGAGATCCAATCTGCTGCTTGTGGTCGTATTCACAGCAATGAACCTTCTGCTGTTAGCAACTAACAGCGGTACATATTTCTTATTCTCGGCATCGGTGCCCTATCTTTTCGGCGATCTCGGTATGTTTCTGTGCGGAAGATATCCCGAGGAATACTACGAGGGACTGGAGGGAATGTTCTTCCTTGACACCTCGTTCTTCGTAATTATGATGGTTATTGCATTTCTTATTCTGGCACTGTATATGCTGTGCTGGTTCTTCTCGAAGAAAAATAACGTCAAGTGGCTTATCGTTTCGCTTGTGCTGTTCTCAATTGACACGCTGGTAATGTTCTTGGCCTACGGTCTTGCGGTTGATATGATCGTAAACGTTATCTTCCACGTATGGGTTATCGTAATTCTCGCTATGGGAATCAAGGCACACTACAAGCTTAAGAGTCTGCCCCAGGATGACGTAATTGAGGCAGAGTTCAGCGAGCTTCCTGCCGAGGACGGCGAGGGCGGCGAGGGTGCAAGAGCACTTCCCTCCTCTACCCCCATCAGAGTAGCCGACACCGAGGTGAAGGCGAGAATACTGCTCGACGGACAGATCTACGGTCACAATATCGTATACCGCCGCATAAAGAGGACTAACGAGCTTGTTATAGACGGCAACGTTTACGACGAGTACACCGCCCTCTCTGAGATGCCCCATATGCTGACGGCAACTATTGACGGACACACCTATGCCGCAGGACTTGACAACTCCTCACACAGCTATATGCTGGTTGACGGCCAGACGGTTAAGTCCAAGATGAGACTGGTTTAAAAAACACCTAAATTACACAAAAAAGGAGAGGACATTATGAAGAATAAAACGAAGGCCGCTGTTGCCCTTATCACGCTTATACTTATGATGCCCTTCCTCATTGTGCCGTCATCGGCGTTAACCATCCCAAACTACTACTGGCCCGGCTCGCCTACCTCGGACGGAGTTTTGCTCGAGGGGGAGAATATCATACTGGAGAAGCAGACGGTAGGTTTTGACATCGTAGATCTGCCCACCCAGGATGACGACATAAAAACAGACGACTACAGCAGCCGCGTGAACATAGAATACAGCTTCTACAACCCTACCGACAGCGATATCGCGATGCGTATGGCATTTCCCATCGGCAGGGCTCCCCAATACAGTTATGCAAGTCCCGACGAATTTGACGCGGATAAATATACCGTAACGGTAAACGGAGAGTCGGTAGAGGCCACCCTGCGACACGGCTATGATCCCGAATACGAGTATAATCCCGCCGAGAACATAAAATATATCTTGGACGAGTATCTTGACGACGGAGCAGTCAGCCCCGATATGAGGGTGACGAAATATACCTTCAAGCCTACGGAAATCGAGAATAACTACGCATACGCGGCCTTTGACATAAAGGAAGAGGAGCTTTCGGGAAGCTGCATTTATCTCGGACTTTACGGATACGGATGGGATCAGCCCGGCGGCAGCAAACGAATCAACGTTCACGTCTCGGGCGAGGAAGAGGTTATTACCCTCTACGTCTTCGGCGAGGAGCTCTCTGATATGCCCGAATGGAAATTCTATAAGAACGCGGGCGTTTCTGATGGAGAAGAGATAGGCGGCAAAATGGAGCTTATCAGCACCGAGGAGACCACCCTTCTTGACTTCGCGTCGGGCGAATACGACGAGAGCCTCGGTATCAGCCGTCTTGACTGGTTCAATATGGTGGCAGCCGAGCTTACGCAAATAATGTCGAGAGGCGTAGCATTCACCCGCCTTGACGGAATGAACACCGACTACGAGACCTACGGTGTAAGAATACTCTTCTACGGGTTCACGGTCGGAGCAGGCGAGCGTGCGGTAAACACTCTCGGCTGTCCCATATATCCTGCGATAGACCGGAATTACGAGCCCGGCATCTTCACCTACGATCACCTTCTGGCGGCAGAGGGAGTCCTCTCCACAGGAGTGACCGAGATCATAGTCAACACCTCATATTATCTGATAGACGCAAATACAGATACCGAAAGGCTTGACGGCGGCTACAGAATCCCGGTTAAGAGAGATAAGTCGCCGACAGAACCGTATCAGCCGATAAGCTTCAGGCTTTGCGAATCGGAAAGCCCCGAGGCGGTAAAGCCCAAGGTTCCTGCAATAATATGGATACTGTTGATTATCTTTATTCCGATAGTGCTCGTTATTGCCGTGATCAGTCTGATAATTGACGGAGTGGAATTTATAATTCAATGGATGAAAGGAGATAAATAATGAAAAAGCAAACCAAGGCCATTATTGCAATAGCTATACTTACAGCTATGCTACCCCTGATGATCGTGCCTGCATCTGCAAATTCTGCTTTGACAGAATGGGGCGGCAAGGATGCAAACGGCGTAGTGCCTGCCGACAAGGACTGTCCCATCGTGGTTGAGGGAGAGAAGCTTACCTTCAACATCCCCGAGCTGCCAAACGCCGACAGCCCTAATATAGAATACACCACAAAAAGCACGGTGACGGCAGAATATACCTTCTACAATCCGTCGGATATGACGGTTACGGCAAGGCTGGCATTCCCCTACGGAGTGCTCGGCAATATATATCAGGACAGCGAGAGTAGCGTACATAATATTACCGTAAACGGCGAGAAGATAGATGCCGAAATACGCCACACGCTGTATACCAACGCATATTTTGGAAATTACGACTTTGACGTTGATACAGACCTGCCCCGCTTGCTTAACGGCTATGCCGAGAATGAAATATTCAACAATGACACACCTGTAACGAAATACACGGTATATCTTTACACAGACAATGATATTACTGCGTATACCTGGACTGTGGATATTGCCGCCGAGGACTACCCGAGCAGCTACTTTTATATCCCCTCCGCATCAGGCTATCAGAAGCAGGATAACGGAGACGTCAGGGTGACAGGAATAATAAATAGCGATTTTAAGATAATTGACATATACGTGCTCGGCGAGGCGAAGGGAGTGCCCGATTTCAAATTTTACACCCGTTCCTGGAGCTTTGACGGAGAGAAGCACGGTGGTGAAGAGGTAGCCGGCAAAACGTCAATGAGCAAGACAGAGCAGATAGACTTTACCGGCTTTATCTTTGAGTATTACGACGAGGCGGGCGGTATATCTGAAATGGACTGGTATAACGCCACGGTTCACCGTCTTGAAATGGCAGATACCGAGATACCGTATTTACATTTCGCAAGATTTGACAAGGAATATCACGACTACTTTATGTCCTGGTACTACTACGAGCTCACACTTGATGCGGGCGAGCGTATAGTAAACAGCGTCACTGCACCGATGTACCCCGAAACAAGCATCAGATACAAGCCACCCGTATTCACCTACAGATATCTTATCTCACCCGCATCTACCTGGTCGGAGTTCGGTAATCTTGATATTTACATCAACACGCCCTATTATCTGACGGGCTCGAATATTGACGGCTTTGAGAAGACCGAGTGCGGCTATGAGCTTCATCTCGACGGTCTGCCGATGGAGAAGGACAGATATAAGATCTCGCTTGACGGAATCACAAAAATTGAGGGAGGGGTGAAGGATCTTACCTTCAAGATATGCTCAGATGAGAACCCCGATAATCCCGGCGGAATTCCGGTATGGGCAGGCGTGCTTATTATAATCCTATTGATAGTTTTGCTTCCGATTATTATAGTTCTGCTGGTTATATACGGCGTGGTATATCTTGTCAGAAGGGTATTCGAGAAAAAATCATAATTGCTCTTGCCTGTTATTTTTAATACTCGCCGGTGAGACAACAGCAAAGGGAATTAACAACCCAAACCAATGGCTGAGAGATGTCTTTAAGAGATAAGTACATCAATATCCAGGAGGACTACAACATGAAAAAGCAATACAAAATATTAGTTGCACTTACAATTCTGCTATCGCTCCTTCCGATGACGCTGGTGCCTGCGTCGGCGAATTCAAGAGCACAGGAATGGAGGGGAACAGACGCAAATGGAGTTATCTTCGTTGGCGACAGCGTACCGATTGAAGTAACCGGCGAGTTGCTCACGTTTGATATCCCTACCCTCCCCTACGCAAGCTACCGCGATGCAGAGACCTTTATCGAATATGATAGCAAGGTTACTGCGGAATACACCTTTCATAACCCTACGGATCTGACGGTTACGGCAACCCTGCTGTTCCCCTTTGGCTCCACTCCGGAATACTATAGAATCTACGATTCTTTCAGCGGAAAAATGCTCTTCGTTGATGATTTAGCAAAATACGGTGTAACGGTAAACGGAAAAAAAGCAGACGCCACAGTGCGACATACACCGTACGTAAGTGCTTTCGGCTCTGCTTACGATTGGGATGCGGAGGCATCAAAGCTGAATGACAGCTTTATCACAGACGACCTCTATCACCCCGAGCTTGCGGTTACAAAATACACGTATAAGGTTAGCAGGGCGAACAGATTTGACGATTCAAGCATCAATTTCTACTTTGATATAATTAATCCCGGAAAAAATCGAACTATCTACTGCGATAAGATGGGAGACTATATCAAAAGTGAGGAAAACAAGATCGTTGCAACAACCAGCTTTGGGAAAAATGATTATAGCAAGACCGTCAGCTTTTACGTTTTAGGAGAGCCCCTGACAGAAATGCCAACCGTGACCTGCTATGGCCCCGGCGGAATAGACAGAGGTGATATAGTTGAGGGAAAGGTTGAATTTATCGGGACGGAGTCTACCACCCTGCTTGATTACATATCAAGCCAAACATCTAACCCTTACGTATCCGAGGTGGATATGTACAACTCGGCGGTCACGATGATAAAGGAAAAGGAGATGTTCCAGAGCAATTGCAGGATTATTGACGGAGTTCTTTTCTTTGATAATCTTATGCGTTGGTTTGAATATGAAATCATCCTTGAGCCCGGAGAGAGCATTACCAACACCGTAACAGCACCTATGTATCCCGAAATAGTAGCGTGGGACAGACCTATTGAATACGACTATACATACCTGCTTTCCCCCGCGAGCAGCTGGGCGGACTTTGGCACTCTTGAGATAGTTATTAACACGCCGTACGAAATGATAGACTGCAACATAGAGGGCTTTGAGAAGACCGATAGCGGATACCGTTTGACAAGAGTCGGCCTGCCGACTAATGAGGAGGGAGCTGTGGATCTCTTATTCACTCTGGAAAATGACGGTAATACTCCCCTGCATCAGCCTGCAAGAAGCATTTGGGAAAGAATAGCGGAAACAGTGGTGAATTTCTTCAGGGCGATTATCCTAGTCATCGCTGTTATATTTGATTATATTTTATATCTCGTAGAAAAAATATTTTGATCGTTGCTGCGGATGTAAGCTTTTGTTTACATCCGCGGTGTTTTTATATATAAATATTAAAAATCTATTGACATTCTTTGAATTTTGTAGTATCATTTTAGTGTATAGGTATGTAATTTTTTTGAAAGGATACGAATATGAAATTCTTCGAATACGTTGACCGTATGGTTGAGGAAGGCGGAATCGTAGGTACGGTGGCACTTGCCGTACTGGCACTATTCCTCCTCTTCATAATTATTAAAATGCTTGGCGGTGTAAGACGAGGCGGCTGGCGTCAGCTTGTACGCACCCTTGTAACGCTTGCGGCGGCGGTTGTTTCCTATTTCCTTGCAGTTATGCTGAGCGACCATATTATCGGCTCGCTTAACGTATCGTCCCTTGAGGGACTTATAGGCTGGATAGAGGGCTACGTGCCCCAGGTCGGCGAGTTTATCAGAGGCGGTCTTCAGAGCATCAATACCGAAATAATCGAGTACGTGATACTGCTGCCCGCAACCATCCTGCTGGTGCCTGTATTATCCACACTGGTATTTCTGCTTATCAACCTTGTCTTCAAGATCATACGTGCTATCATCATCAAGATCTTTGGCTTCAAGAGAGCAAAGTCCAATTCCCAGCGTCTGTACGGAGCATTGCTCGCGGTCGTTGAGGCAATTATCTGGATTACGATGGTTCTCTTCCCCGTGTGCAGCCTGCTGACCCTTGTTGACCAGGCCTACGACCAGGCGGTTTCCTCTACCGAGGAGGGCGAGAGCAACGCAATTATTGATACATATGACGAATACCTTCGTCCCTTCACCGAAAATCCTGCAATAGATCTCATCTGCTCGATGGGTACCGACGTTATGGCGGATAAGATCGCCACCGTTAATATCGACGGCGAGGAGACCAATATGCGTGACGAGGTGCTGGCGGTCGTTAACCTTGTTATCGTAGAGGGCGATGACCTTAAGGGTGCAGACTTCTCTGCCCTTGACGACGAGGGCAAGGCGGCGGTTGACAAGATAATCAACACTCTGTACGAGTCACCCTATATGTCAAGGCTGCTGGTAGGTGCTATCCAAAGCTGCTCGGGTCTTCTTAACAACGGTGTCATTCCTATTGAAATAGACGAGAGCTACGCTCATCTTCTTGACGAGCTCACACTCTTCCTTGAGAGCGTTGACCGCGAGAGCCTGGGCAACGATCTTAACACCGTAAAGGAGCTTTACTACGCCCTGTCGGACAGCGGTATTATCGGCGAGATCAAGGCGGGCAACACCGACATTCTCGGTATTCTTGACGCAAGACGCGAGGAGGGTGACGACGTTGTCAGCAACGTTATCGCAATTCTTAAGAGCAACCAGCGTACCAGCTCGCTTATCACCTCTATGACAAAGGTGCTTATCTCCAACATCTCCACCACCATTACGGTTGACGGCGTGGAGCTTGAGGTATCCTACGAGAGCGTTAAGGACTCGGTAAACGAGGTGCTTTCGGTAAAGAAGGAGAGCTTCGCTACCGACGAGGAGTATAAGGAGGAGCTTTCCAACGCCCTTGATAACGCTCTTACCAACAACGGCATTGAGCTTGAGGACGAGATCGTAGACGGCATTGCAGACCACATCGGTGACAACTACTCCGACTTTGAGGGCGAGCTTACCGACGAGGACTTCAACGACATTCTCCTTAAGTATTACGATGTTTACGTTGGATACATTGGCTCAGGCGAGCTTCCCGAGGGACTGCCCGAGGGACTGCCTGAAGGAGTTTTCCCTAACGAATAAGTTTATCATAACAAAAATGCTTGCGAGCAACCGCAAGCATTTTTATTATGCCTGAATACATACAACACAAATGCAAAAAAATACCGAGGTGCTATCAATGTAACACCCCGGTGATTTTATTCGGTTATGCCTGAATACCACAGC
>JAZNWM010000247.1:0-1676 GCA_045593345.1 Eubacteriales bacterium | reverse complement strand
TGGTAAGACCTCTATTCTCGACGCGATCAGACACACAAATGTTACTCGCGGAGAGGCAGGCGGTATCACTCAGGCAATCGGTGCGTACAGAGTAAAGGCACAGGGTAAGGACATCACCTTCCTTGACACCCCCGGTCACGAGGCGTTTACCGCGATGCGTATGAGAGGTGCGAAGTCCACCGATATCGCGATCCTCGTCGTTGCTGCCGACGACGGCGTAATGCCCCAGACCATTGAGGCAATTAACCACGCCAAGGCTGCCGGCATCGATATTATCGTAGCAATTAATAAGATGGATAAGCCCACCGCTAATCCCGATAACGTTCTTAACCAGCTTACCCAGCACGAGCTTGTTCCCGAGGCGTGGGGCGGTGACGTTATCTGCGTTCCCTGCTCGGCTCATACCGGTATGGGTATTGACGACCTTCTTGAAAACGTGCTTCTCGTTGCCGAGGTAAAGGAGCTTCGTGCAAATCCCAAGCGTCGTGCGGCAGGTCTTGTTATCGAGTCCAAGCTTGATCGCGGACGCGGCCCCGTTGCCACCGTCCTCGTTCAGAACGGTACTCTCCACCAGGGTGACTACGTCATCGTTGGAAACGCTGTTGGACGTGTTCGTGCGATGGTTGACGATAAGGGAAAGGTTGTAAAGAGTGCGGGCCCCTCCGTTCCCGTTGAGATCATCGGTCTTGACGACGTTCCTCAGGCAGGCGACGAGCTTAATGCGGTAGAGGACGAGAGAATGGCGAAGAACCTTGCTGAACAGAGAAGAGAGAGGCTCCGTCAGGAGACTCTTGCCGCTAACGCGAGGGTTAACCTTGACGAGCTGTTCGGTCAGATCGCGGCAGGCGTCAAGACGCTTAACATCGTTGTTAAGGCTGACGTTGCAGGCTCGGTTGAGGCTGTTAAGGCATCTCTGATTAAGCTTTCTAACGAGGAGGTTAAGGTCACAGTTATCCACGCGGCAGTAGGCGGAATCACCGAGACTGACGTTATGCTGGCGGCGGCGTCTAACGCCATCATCTGCGGCTTTAACGTTCGTCCCGACAGAAACGCACTTGACTCTGCCGAGAGAAACAAGGTTGACATCCGTTGCCACCGTATCATCTATGAGATCATTGATGAGATCAAGGCGGCTATGAAGGGTCTCCTTGCTCCCGTATATAAGGAGGTTCTCCTTGGTCACGCCGAGGTTCGTCAGACCATTAAGGTTCCCGGTGTCGGCATTATCGCAGGCTGCTATATCCTCGACGGTAAGATCATCCGTTCTGCACAGATCCGTATCGTTCGTGACGGTGTCGTAATCTTTGAGGATAAGATTGCCTCTCTCCGTCGTTTCAAGGACGACGTTAAGGAGGTTAACGCAGGCTACGAGTGCGGTGTCGGTATTGAGAAGTTCAACGATATTCGTGAGGGCGACACTCTCGAGGCATTTGTTATGGAAGAGGTAAGTAGATAAAAATTGGTGCACCAAATCCAAAAAACTAAAAATGTAAACTAAAATATACAAAAATCCCACAAAACGCATTCTTTGAGCATTTTGTGGGATTTTTTTATTTTTACTTTTTGCTATAATTTTCTATAAGTCTCATAAGATCACTTGCAGGAATATTCATTGCGTCGGCGATTTTGAAAAAAGTTTCGAGCGTCGGCTTTCTAACCCCCCTTTCTATTGCACT
>JAZNWM010000246.1:0-5366 GCA_045593345.1 Eubacteriales bacterium | reverse complement strand
CCCAAAAAATATTTATTTCATATACATAATAGCACAAATAATGATCTTTTGCAACTATTTTATATAAAAAAACGCCCCGCCCTATTGACAAATCAGAAAAAATCCTGTATAATCTATTTAAAGAAATTTTTAAATAGGTGGAAAAATGAGCGAATCCAACATCTTTAAGGTGCTCTCGGACGAGCAACGCCGCAGGATTCTTATCTTATTGAAGGGCGGCAGGCTGTCGGCAGGCGAAATTGCAGAGCGGCTGGCTGTCACTCCCGCGGCACTCTCCTATCACCTGCGACTGCTGAAATCTGCAGACCTTGTGATAGAATATAAGTCAAAGAATTTTATTTATTACGAAATAAACACGTCCGTCCTTGACGAGCTTATACTCTGGGTTGGACAGTTTGGAGGTAAGAAGAATGAAAATAAAGATAATTAACGTCGCGATTCTATTAATAACGCTTGTGTCAACTCTCGTCATCCTCTCGTCTATGCCCGACGAAATTCCCGTACATTTCGGCTTTGACGGTACGGCTGACCGTTGGGGCTCAAAATACGAGATGCTTATTATGCCGATCATTATGGCGGTTATGCTTGGCATATGGTTTGTCACCGATCTTACGCAGGGGAAGCGTATGCTCGATTCTCCCGACGAGAAGCAGCGTGCCGAGGCAAAAATGAATATCAAGGTTATGAATATCACCTTCACCGTCATCTCGGTTATGTTTATGCTTCTCAATTTTTCCTTCCTTTATCTCGCCTACTCCCAGCTTGACGGCTCGTCGGCAGGCGAGATAGATATTCTGAAGATCGTGGTTATCATTATGGGCCTCGGTATGGCGGTAATGGGCAACTTTATGCCTAAGTCAAAGAGCAATTCTGCTGTAGGCTTCCGTCTTTCCTGGACGAGATTCAACGACGTCACCTGGCAGAGATCCAATCGCTTTGCAGGTATTGTTGCAGTTATTCACGGACTTATCTCTGCACTCTCGGGCATTATTTTCAGCGGCACCACCGCCCTGATTATTATGCTGGCCTTACTTGGTGTCGCCCTGCCCGTTATGACGGTTTACGCATATCTCGTTTATAAGGACGAGGTAAAGCAGGGAAATGTCGGGAAATAATATACTAACACAACGCGACCTGTCACACGGTGCTCTATAGCATCGGACAAGTCGCGTTTTGTTATTTATGATACTTTTTACCGGCGAGTATGGTGAAGGAGCGGTAAAGTGCCTCGTACAGCACTACCCTCATCAGCTGGTGGGGGAAGGTAAGCTGTGACACCGACAGTCGCACGTCGCATTCACGCTTAACCCGCTCGCAAAGACCGTGGGAGGAGCCGATTATCAGCGTGATTTTACCGCTTTCATCGGTCATTCTGCCGATAAGCCTTGCCAGAGAGGGAGAATCGTACTGCTTACCCTCAACGCAAAGGGCGATCCTGCCCGAGCCCTTCGGTATGGCGGCGAGGATTTTTTCGCCCTCGTTCTCTAATGCACGTCGAATCTCGGACTCATCATCCTCGTTTGCAATACGCTCCTCTTTAATATTTATCTCATCGACTCTCGCATATTGCGAGAGTCTTTTTTTATATTCGGCAACCGCATCCTTAAGATAGCTCTCCTTAAGCGTACCTACGGTAATCAATGTAATGTTTGCCATTATCTTATTCTCGACAGCCTTGCAAGACCGGATTTCAGTCCTTCAACAAGTCCGTCAATATCCTCCCTCGTATTTCTGTGGCAAAGGCTGATTCTCAACGACGTGTCAGCCTCGGCGGCAGTTCTGCCGAATGCAGTCAGGGCAGAGGACAGATGGCTCTGATTTGACGAGCAGGCAGAGCCGCTTGATACGAATATCCCAAGCGACGAAAGATAGTGCAGCATCGTCTCGCTCTTGATTTTCGGCAGGGTAATGTTAAGGATGTGGGGGGCACTCTCCTTCGGCCTTGTAATAGATATTTCAGCAAGCTCGCTCTCAATTTTTTCAATCAGATAGCTTTTTAGAGAGGTGAGATGCATATATCTCTCTCGCAGGGCGGCGTTGCCGATTTTTACAGCCACGCCGAAGGCAGAAATTCCGGGCACGTTCTCGGTTCCCGAACGCATTCCGTCCTCCTGACCTCCGCCGAGAATTATTGGGGCGAGGCCTTTTGATTTCATAACCGCACCGTCAACGACCAATGCACCAACACCCTTCGGACCCTCAATCTTGTGGGAGGAAATGGTGATCATATCACCGCCGCACCTTGCTTTGGTGAAGGGGAGCTTAAGATAGCTCTGGGTGGCGTCAATATGTATTAGTGCCTCTGGGCAGCGAGCCCTCACGAGTCTTGATACGGCTGCCGTGTCGTAAAGGGCTCCCGTCTCATTGTTGACCATCATAATGCTTACAAGAATAACCTCACGCGTAAGCTCTCGTTCAAGGGCATCCATATCAATTTCGCCCGAGACGGTGGGAATTTTTACTACCGTATAGCCAAGACCGCGAAGCATTTCCAGCGGTACATCAACCGAGGCGTGCTCGCCCATCGTGGTGATAATCTTCGCACCCCTCTTATATCTTTCCTTCGCCATCGCACGTCCGATGATAGCCAGGTTGTTTGCCTCTGTTCCCGACGCTGTGAAGATAACGCTACCCCCCTTTATACCGAGGGAAGAGCATATCTCCTCTCTTGCCGAGTCGATAAGCTTCTCTGCTGAAAAGCCCATACCGTGAAGGGAAGAGGGGTTGCCGTAGCACTCCCTTGATACTCTGACGTATTCCTCTAATGCCTCGTCGCATATTCTTGTTGTCGCACTGTTGTCAAGATAGATTTCTTTCACTTTTTCTTCCTGTATCCTTATAATTTGTAAACAATTATTTTCATATCAGTCGTTTTGCAGCAAAATTTCCTTGAACCTCTCGCCACGCTCGGCGTAATTTTTGAATCTGTCGTAGCTTGTTGAGGCGGGAGATAGCAGCAGTACTCCTACCTCCTCAGCGTATTCTTTTCCCGTCAGTATAGCCTTGTCAAAGTCGGGAATTATATCACATCTGGTGGCATCCTTTACGGAAGCGTATATCTCCTCGGCGTTTTCGCCGCAGATGACGGCTCTTTTGACATATTTTTTTAGGGCAGGGAGCATCTCACCGTAGTTAAGCTCCTTTCCGCGGCCGCCGAGTATAATTACTACCTGACGGTTAAGAGATTTAAGCGTCTCTGCCGTCCTCGCAGGAGTGGAATCTATTGACGAGTCAAAATAATCTACCCCGTCCCGACTAAATATCAACCGGCATCGGTGATCAAGCCCGCCAAAGCTTTCACCGACCCGCAGTATCTCATCTACCCCGACAAGCCCATCGGTCATAGCTATCGCCATCATCAGATTTTTAATATTGTGCCTGTGGGGTATGCAGATTTTTGACAGATTAATAAGCTTCTCGCCGTTTTTTAATATATATCCATCCTCAGCGGTAAGGTAAAGCTCCGCATCGTAGCACCGCCGAAGCTCTCCGAGGCTCTTATCCATACTGATTACGCCGTATGCCTTCTTGATGTTCATAACACCGTCGCCGATTATCAGTCTGTTTGTATTTCTTTTTACAGCCATCTTGCATTCTGTGTATTCCGCAAGGTCGGTGTGCCAATCAAGATGGTTCGGCGTCAGGTTCGTAATGCAGGCACTCTCGCTCCTCGGACTTAAGTATTTCAGCATAAAGCTTGACAGCTCGCATACGAAAAAGTCGCATACGTATCCGAGATTTTCACACATTGGATTGCCGATGTTGCCGATAAGCCGACTTTTATAGCCCCCCTTCTCTAACAGAAGGTGGATAAGCGTTGCAGTAGTGCTTTTACCGTCCGAGCCCGTGACGGCGAGGAGAGGTGTGAGATTATTCTCAAAAAACAGCTCGGCATCCGAGCTGAAGGTGACTCCTCCGGCTAATGCGTCGGCAAGCTCGCCACCCTCCCGTCTTACCGACGGTGAGAAGAAAATTATATCCTCGGATATATCCTTCCTTGCGGCATCGCCCACCGATATTCTCTCAAGCCTCACGCCGCGGGGAACACTTCCCTCGGGAATGGGAGAGTCTGAACGAAGGGTCAGGGTGCAATTGTCAAGCGGCAGGTGCGAGAGCAGCGAGAGGTTAGATCTGCCAAGACCGAAAAAGCCTACCCGACAGCCCTCCTTAATCCTTGAGATAATCATAAATAAACCATCCTTTATTATAGTTTATTTTTTACCGTCCGTCAAGTTTTTTTGAAAAAATAAAAAGCCGACGCCTTCAATATATGAAAATCGTCGGTTTTTGTTATTTGATTGACCGAGCTTGTAAGCCGGGTTCTGTACCTGCCGAAGGGCAGGCAGCCGTCATCTATCTTCACTGTGAATTGCTCCACAGTTCAAGCCCGAAGGCTCTGCCACCACGAAACGCCGCGAGCAGCTCGTCGGGACGAATCCCGAAATTCAAGGTGTTGCATCGGATAGGGTTTACAGCAAACCTATGTTGCCATAGGAGTGGGTGAGCTCTTACCTCGCCTTTCCATCCTTACCACGGCCATTTTAAGTAACAAGGGATGACGACTTTAGCCGTGAATATCTCCCGTACTATTTTAAACAGCCGTGGCGGTTTATTTCTGTTGCACTTTCCCGCAGGTCGCCCTGGGCGGACGTTATCCGTTATCCTGCTCTGTGATGCCCGGACTTTCCTCGCCGTAACAGCTTTCGCCAACATACGACGCGACAGCCCCGCTCGGTCAATCAATGATTATACAATATTTTTTTGAATTTGTCAAGCCTTCGTGCTTCTTGATTTCGTGCAGGTAAAGTAGATTATCTGCCTCTCCTTGCCAAGCTCCACCAGCAGCTTAAGTGCTGCAGCCGTTTTGCCGTCGTCAAAGGCGGTGAAGGGGTCGTCAAGAATTATGAAGGGCTTTTCCTTCTCATAAAGCGAATCAACAAGGCCGAGCCTTGCCGCCAGGTTGAAGAGATCTCTCGTGCCTCGGCTGTATGCCTCCACCCCTCTGGATACGCCGCCGTCCTGCTTCGTCACGCCAAAATCGGTGTCCATCTCAAAGCTCTCGCCCGTGATGCCGCCGATCTTTTCGGCGTATTTTATGAAGCCCGCCTTGGTCTTTCCAAGATAACGCGAGGTCATATTATCCTTCGCCTCTGTCAGATATTTCTTCGTCAACAGTATGGTATTATACCTCTCGGTGTGGGTTGCCACAAGCTCCTCAAGCTCGCCTCGGCGGATCATAAGCTCCTCGCGGGAGTCAAGCTCGTCAATATGCGAAGTGTATATCCTCTCGGTAAGAGTGTATTCTCTGTCGAGATTTGCGAGAAGCTCATCGTTTTCCTGCCTTCTCTTATCAAGCTCCGCAAGCT